>DKNW01000024.1:0-206 GCA_002469805.1 Rhodobiaceae bacterium UBA7378 | reverse complement strand
AGCTTGTTCAAAACAGTTGCAAAGCATGTTTATCATACTTGCAGGCTAACTATCACCCTTTAAAAAAGTTGTCCAGCACCCAGCTACATGGAAATTGTGATGAATTAAATCATCGCCATGCCGCCGTTCACATGCAGCGTTTGGCCGGTTACATATGCAGCTTCATCGCTGGCAAGATAAATCACCGCCGCGGCAATATCATCCCC
>DKNW01000073.1:5527-9117 GCA_002469805.1 Rhodobiaceae bacterium UBA7378 | reverse complement strand
CGGATCGGCAATGCTGGTTGAGATGCAATAGGCGATATCCCCCATGGGCGCACCTGCGGCAACGGTTTGCCAGTCAACGAGACAAGCACGCCCTGTCGGGTCATTGAACAGCATATTATCAAGGCGCATATCGCCATGGGTTATCGTCATGGGCGTGTCTTGCGGCGCGGAATAGGCATCGAAACGTGCGACAAGATCAGCGCCCATATCAAGGATCGCTGGATCGATGCGGCCCTCATAGCGCGCGCGCCATTCGGGATATACCGCCGGCAGGAACCCGCGCACAAACTCCTGATTTCCTCGCCCGTAATTGAGCCATGCAATATCTGCCAGCTTCGGGTCTTGCCAGCGAAACGCGTGCAGGTGCGCAGCTTCGCGTAAAACATTCGCCACCGCATCAGGCGATGCGCCAGCCATTTGATCGGGTTGTATCGCCGGTGCAAGGTCTTCCAACAGCAGCACAAAGTCTTGCGGGCCGGGCCCCATCTCGGCGTGATAATGCGCCGGACACCGCACCGCGCAAGCACGTGCCAGCGCGCTATACCAAGCCGTTTCAATTTCATATAGGTGCAAATTACCGCCGGTTTCGCGGCTGACCGGATCTTGCGCCGGACATTTGGCAATAATCGTCGCCGGCGCACCAGGCACCGCCGTAGACCATTTGAGGCTAAGCCTGTAACTATCACCGACCTGCCCAGTGCCAACCGGCACGAAATCCATGTCGTGCAAAGTGCCTACTGGCTGGTCGAGCCGCGCAGCGAGCCAGTCGAGATCGAATTTTTCTGGATGATCTCGAAATTCGCTCATGCAACGATCCGATCAAGCAGGTCTTCAAAACCGCTGGGAGCATGCGGCCCGATGAATAACTGTTCGATAACACCACGCCCCGTGAAATTGCCCTCACCTGTCTCGAGGCTTACCGTGGTCGGTGCCTGAATATGCAGATGGTGCATGCTGCCTTGGCGCAGCGCGGCCTCAGCACCCTCAAGGTCGATAACGTCATATGCCGTTTTCAATTCGCCCTGATTATTACCATGGCCCCATTCGGGATGGGTATAGCCGAGCCCCTGCATGTAAAAGGCCGGTGCGTGAGCTTGCATGTGAACATGATGCATCGCACCATCGGCCGATTTTAAATCGAGATCGAGCGTCGCCACGCGTCGAGTATCGGCGTGATAGCCCACATTCAGCCCGAACTGCTCGTAATGCTGGAGGGCGCCATTTTCGAGATTTTGCAGTACCGCGCGACGGTTCCATGGACTACCCTCACCGTCGTCATTGGTATGGCAAAACAAAACATGCGTGTCGAAATTAATCGGTGTCCAGAGCCAATAAAACTGTGGCACCATTGCAGGCACACCGGGCTGGGGGTCGCTTTCACCGATCGGGCGGATGCCCCAGCTTCTATCGCGTGTGCCGTGCCAGGCGGCAACATCCACACTCGTCCCGTCAAAGCTGATTGCGCCCTGCCAGCTTACATTCTGGGTCGCGCGCGTATAATCCATAAACAGGCGAGGCCCGTTATGCCGCGTAAAGCGGGGCTCTTCAATGGCATCATGGCGCGCTGTCGCCTCCAGGGTGGCAGACAACGCGCTCTGGGCATCTGCAACCGTTATCCGCACACGATGCATCGGCTCCAGAATTTCAACGCTAATCGGCCCGACATTCAGATTTAACCGATCACCGAGCATGTGCTTGGAGGCGCGCCAATTATGCTGCTTGCCGTCGATAAGCAGGCAGAAGCTGGCATCCATAATGTTTAACTGCGGATAAACCCCAAGAGCGACGGCGAAAAATACCGACCCGTCTGGCGCGTAGCCATTGAAGAAAAACCGGTCATAAAAATTCCGCTCGCCCGATGCAAACGCCAGCGGCGCAGGCGTCTGATGAAGCGGGTAATCATCTGCAGGCGTAAGCATAGGCTGTCTCACATTGCGGAAATGCCGCCGTCGATTTTGATTTCGGAACCTGTGATGAATTTCGACTCATCGCTGGCAAGAAACAAAACGGCGTAAGCAACATCGTCGGGATCACCGATGGTTTTCAGCGGCACCTGACGGGCCAGCTTCTCGCGCAACTCATCGCGCCCGATATGCTCGGCCATTGGGTCGAGGATTGGCGTATCGATAAATGTTGGGTGGATCGAATTAGACCGGATGCGATAGCCACGATTGGCGCAGTGCAGCGCCACAGACTTCGACAGGAGCCAGACACCCGCTTTGGCCGAATTATATGCCGCCATATTATGCCCGGCGATCAAACCTGCGATCGACGATATGTTGATGATCGAGCCCGGTGCATGGTCACGCATGAGCGGGATGGCATATTTGCACCCCAAAAACACGCTATCCGTATCGACCTCATGCACGCGCTTCCAGGTTTCATAGTCTGTATCTTCAATGGTTGACCCACCGCCGATGCCAGCATTATTCAACAGCACATTAAGCCCGCCCATATCCTCATGCGCAGCGTTCAGCGCCTCTTGCCACTGGCCTTCACTCGTGACATCAAGCCGATAAGCAAAGCCCTGACCGGGATACAGTGCGTTAATTTCATCAGCTACCGCCTGCGCGCCCTCGGCATTAACGTCAGACACGGCAACCTTGGCACCTTCTTTCGCCATCATCAGCGATGATGCGCGCCCCAATCCCGAGGCTCCTCCGGTTACAAATGCCATTTTTCCGGCTACCCGCATGTCTGTCTCCCTTTCAAATAAAGCTATTTCGATTGATCAAAAAATTTGCGTATAGCCGCCTTATTCTCTTCCGAGCCGGCAAGCAGTGCATATTGCTCGCGGTCCATGAAGGAGGCTGCATAGTTGAGCGCATGCGCATGCGCATTTATCGCTTGTTTGGTCATGCGCACAGGCAATGGGGGCAATTGTGCCACCTTTGCAGCCAGTTCACGCGCCACATCCAGACTTTTGCCAGCTTCGGCTATTCGGTCGACCAGCCCCCATTGATGAGCTGTGTCGGCGGTAACATCTTCGCCCAAAATCGTGAGCTCTTTGGCCCGCGCAGGCCCAATAAGAGCGGTGATGCGCGGATTGGCCTGCCAGCTCATATTAATGCCGAGCGGCACTTCGGGTAAACGCAACAGCGCGTCGCTCGCGCAGACGCGCCAATCGCAGGCCACGGCAAGCGCTAGCCCGCCACCAATGCAGTATTTCTCTATCGCAGCGATTGTCACCTGTTCCAGCGCTTCCCATGCCGCACACATGTCGGGGCCTAGCAACAGCGCCTGACGCTGGCTCAATTTATCGAGATGGTCGGTGCGCATATCGGGGTCTTTCAGGTCGGCGCCCGCGCTAAATACAGGGCTGCCGGTCAACACCACCACATGTGTTTCAATGTCGGTTTTCAACCACAGCGCCACGTCGCGCAAACCGCGCATAATCTCGGCAGAAAGCGCGTTGCGTCCATTGTCGCGTGCCAATGTCACCGTGGCTTGCGCGCCCTCACGCTCAAGCGTCAGCCCGTCAGGTAATGCCGGCATCTGCATTTGAAAAACCCTCTCCCCAATGTGCTTGAGCCTAGCATGGCTGGCAGGTGACGCAAGATGTGTCTGATTTTGTCCGCTTTAAAAACAAG
>DKNW01000073.1:0-5207 GCA_002469805.1 Rhodobiaceae bacterium UBA7378 | reverse complement strand
TAAAAACAAGGTAAAACCGGAGCACGTAAAGAGCAAAAAAAGGGGCGAGCCCGAAGGCTCGCCTCTGATAGTTTCTACCCGTTTGCGGGCAGATTTTTGGCGGTCGGATTAACGACCCAGACGCCTAACGTTGGCCAGTGTGTAATAGTCGGGCGTCAGATAGTCGAGCCCTTCATCCACAATTTTGGCTGGGCGTTAGTTTCGGGGCATTTATTCGGTAACGTCAATTAAACTATTTTCTATTGTTTTCTTTATTTTCAAAAATTGCTTTTTAAAGCAAGCACTGCGCCAGCGAGATCATGGCGTTGGTGCCAACCCAAGCAGGTGAAACGCCCGTGCATGCGGCGGCACTGCGCGCAAAGAAAAGCCGCGCGCCTTTCACAGCGCACGGCCATTTATTCACCAAGTTTGTTTTGCCTAATTGGCGATCGCATGCGGTAGTACGCCGGGGTCGCCATACAACAAGACCTCAGAATCCGATTTACTAGAAACCGTTGCGAAGCTCAACCGGTCAGGCCGGACATAGGCTTCGAAATTGCCGCCATTATCCGTTGAAATCAGCACCAGACCAGACAGGCCGGTCAAGACAACTCTGCCATCGGCCAATTGTGTGCCGCCCGAGATTGACCGGTCGGTATTGGTTTCAGAACGTAGCCAGCTGCGCGCGCCGTCTTTTGACACATAGGCGTTGCCGCGCATGCCCCAGATTAACAGGTCGCCATTGGCTAGCGGTAATCCGCCCCAGAAAGATCCTTCATAGGGCGTTTGAATGCCCTCAAATGTGCGGCCGCCATCGGTTGATTTATAGACCACGCCAAACTCGGCAGGAATGTACATATTCCCAGCTGCATCCGAGAACAACCCGTTGAGATGGAAGTCGTCATAACCCCCCTCAACCAGAGGACGCTGGGTCCACGTTTCGCCGCCATCTTTTGTTTCCATGACAGTCGAAAACGCACCCACGGCAATGCCGTAATCGGGGCCGCTAAAGTCCAGACCGAAAAGCGGGTTCTCGCCCCGGCGTTCGATATATTTTAGCATCCATGACTCGCCGCCATCTTCAGTTTTCAAAATGGTTGCGTCGTGCCCGACCGCGAAACCAACCTTGTCATCGGTAAATGTGATATCGGTGATGGTGTTGCGGGTCGGAACATCTCGCGCCTGCACCCATGTTTCCCCGCGGTCATCGGAATAGATAATGTGGCCGAACTCACCAACCGCCACGAGACGCGAACCGATCTCGGCAACGTCAAGGATCAACGCCTTGGTGGTCATATCACTTGGTTTGGCATATTCGTATGGCTCAATCGCCTGCACTTGCACGACAGGCAGCGCAAAGCCGATAACGCCCAGCATTGCTGCTTTCAGCAACATGGATTTCATTGAACTTCTCCCTCTTCGGCGGAAGACCTACCCCCCGCGCAATTCGGCTGATCATAAGATCAGCGGCACGACCTGACAAGCAACAATTGTAGTGCCGGGTGCTGTTTACCCCTGTTTAACTGGCTTTCCGGCCGATTTAGCGTCCCAGACGACGCATGTTCCCCGGCGTATACCGGTTCGGGTCCAGATGGGCTGCATTGAAGTCGATCGGCTTTTCTTCGTTGATAAGCCCCACCATCAAATAGCGCCCCACCTGCAGATCATAGACTGTGTCGCCACCGCCACCGCATAGCGGCAACTCATATTGCACACCGCCGCCCAGTTCCTGCACACGCCAGAGCTGTTGGCGGCCATCATAAATTTCCGTCGCAGCAATTCCTTGCGTGTCTTCGTCAATATAGAAGACGCGTTTGGCATAGACATGACGGTAATTATCTTTCAGATCGCCGACAATTTCCCAAACGCGATGGCGCTCATAGCGCATCAGCGACTGGTTCACGTGTTTTTCGGCCACCAACTCGTCATAGGGGGCAAGCACACGGCGATAATTATTGTAGGCGATAAACTTTTCGCTTCGCCCCCGCACCGTCCAGTTGAACCGGTCAGGTGCGCCGTTAAATCCGCCAAAGCTATCGGAGGTAGTGATCCCGTCCGAATTGGTGCCAGGATTGTCGTAGGCGATCGTTGGCGCCCGCCGCACCCGCCGCGTGCCGGGGCTATAAGTCCACGCCTTGCGGGCCTCTACAGCCATGTTCAGCGATTCCTGCACTAGAACCACAAACCCTGCGCTGCGTGCTGGCGCTTTGGTCTGCAGAAGATACAAAATCGAGATATTATCAAGCTCTTCAGCCGACGTGTATTGTGGGTCCGACCAGCGCAAAATTGCATCGTCATGCACAGTGATCTGATAAAAATCACCCTGCTGGTTCACGGGAATAGCCGTGAACTCGCGCTGCAATTTAAAGCCGCGATAGCGCAAGGTGTGGTTCCACACAATTTCAAGCGCATTATTGGGAATGGGGAAGGGTGAGGCCATAATCGCCTTGGCGACGCCATTACCATCAGCCACCAGTTTACCGACAGCTGCATTGCGCCGCGCAGCCTTGTAGACATGCTCGGGCAGGGCGCAACTTCGCCGCGTGGGATACACATCGAGGAAATAGCTCGAATGACGCTCCATCATCGCGCGTTGTCCGCGCGTCACGAAAGCATCGTACTGATCGACATTCTCGCCGTTCACCGTGAACAGTTTCTCATCACTGGCAAACGGGTCCGGCAGGTGTTTGCCTTTTTCATATCCGATACCTTCTGGCGGGCTCGTAAGGCCACCCGTCCAAGCCGGAATGGTGCCATCCGCGTTGCCAGCACGCTCAGAACCCAATGGTGTCAGGTCTTCGTCCAGACGGGCTTGCTGGGCCTCGGGAACGTCTGCAAGCGCTGTGCCTACGGACAAAAGCGTGATACCGATAACCGCTTTTCCGGCGGTCCTGCTGAGAGTGTACAACATGAAGTATTCCTCTTGTTTGGTCTGGCCTAGTCTGGTCAGCGACAGCATGCCTCACGGAGAAACCCGTGTAAACGAAAAGCATCCGCGAAACAGGTAAAAGCGCGGCCAACAAAAAAGGCGGACCCGAAGGCCCGCCTTTCCAGATATTTACACCTGTAGATTAACGGCCGAGACGACGGACGTTAGCCGGTGTGTAGTAATCAGGCGTCAGACGCTCCAGACCAGTCACGAAGTTGGCCGGACGGCCGGACTTCATGGCAAGACCCAGATAACGGCCAGCTAGCAGGTCCATTGTGAACTCGCCACCTGTCGTCCAGCACACTTGGGCATCAGGACGATAGTCAGGTGCCTGACCGATTTCCTGAATGCGCCACAGTTCGCCGCGACCATCATACATTTCACCACCAGAGATCTGGTTGCTGTCCTCATCCATCCGCAGCACACGCTTAGCATAGATGTGACGGGCGCCGCCTTTGAGGTTGCCTTCGACAACCCACTGGCGCCGCAGTTCATAACGCATAACATCCTGGTTCGGGTGCCTCGGCGTCAGCAGTTCACTATACGGTGTTTGAACCGAATTATAGTTGTTCTGCTGGGACAGTTTTTCCTGCTTGCCAACAACAGTCCAGTCGTAGCGGTCAGGCGCACCATTATAACCATCATACTGGTCAGATGTCGCCAGACCGTCACCATTGGTCACTGGGTTGTCATAGGCAATATTTGGTGCACGGCGCACGCGACGTGTACCAGGGCTGTATGTCCAGGCCTTACGACCCTCTTTCGCCATGTTCAGCGTTTCGTGCACCAGCACCACACCACCAGCACGACGTGCCGGGGCAGATGTGTATGCCACGAAGTAAATCGAGATGTTGTTCAGGTCTTCAGCACGCGCATTTTGCGGATCTGAATACGGGAACACAATCTCGTCACGCGTATCAGTCAATGTATAAGAACCATTGGCCGTTGGCGCAGAGTAGTTAAAGTCACGGGCCACACGTTCCCCGCGATAGCGCAGGTTGTGGTTCCAGACGATTTCCAGACCCGTTGACGGGATCGGGAACGGTGAAGACATAATCGCTTCGGAAATACCATTACCACCGTCAGTGTTTTTACCAACTGCGGCATTACGCTTAGCAGCTTTGTAAACAAAGTCTGGATAGGTACACGCACGGCGTGACTGGAACACATTCAGTTTATATGTGTCCGGATACGTCGCGAGCAATGCTTTCTGACCATCGGTCAGAACCGCACCATAATCACCTGCGTTGGAAGGCGTGATCGTGTAAAGCGGCTTATCTGCAGCAAACGGGTTTGGCAATGCGCCCCCGTCATAACCTTTTAACAGGTCGCTACCGTCAACAGGCTTGCCCGTCCAGGCATCAACACCGGCTGCGGTACCAGCTTTTTCGGCACCCATCGGCGTGAGGTCTTTGCCCAGACGATCGATGACGTTTTCAGGCACTTCTGCCCAAGCCGCACTGGCAACAAGGCTCAGTGTCAAGGCTGTCGTCATAAGTTGGGTTTTCATTTTCATTTCCCTTCTAGGTTAGATTTGTATGGGGCGGGCAGGACCCGCCCCATATGAAGCATTAGAAGCTGCGGCTGTAGCTGAATGAGACGAAGTCTTTGTCTTCAGTCGCATCATACTTTTCGTCGCCGAAATAATCAGAGTAACTAAACGATAGTTTAGTATGCCCCAAGTAATCCCAATTCATTCCGAGAGAAGCACGCTCAACGTCCTCGTTCCATGTGCCGGCAGGGCGCACGGCGCGTCCGTCCAGGCCAGTGGAATAAACGACGTTGGTGGAGTAGTTCCAAGCTGTACCGAGGAAATTCGGATACTCGGCTGCCACATAAAGCACCATGCCATAAGCATGCTCGGTGGCACGACACTCATCAGCGTCCCGCGGGTCAAGGTTGAATACCGACTTCAAGGGCAAATCGGATCCCGATGTGCACATATTCGTAGTCGGCATACCAGACTCGAACAGGCCAGTGTCGTCGTCAATGCCGTCGGCATAGACGCCTGCAAATTCTGTCAGCAGGATAATTCGGTCTGCCCCGATCGCCGAAGTAATTGGGTTAGAGGCCGGGTATGTGGCCGTTGTACCAATATCCCAATTCCAGACATCTTGATATTCGATCCCGGAAAAGAGACCAGTATCACCGCACTGAACTGAGCGTCCGCTATTAGCATACGCCATTGCGGTAAAGGTATTGGTTGTTATACCCCCACCGTATCCGACGAAGCCACAATTTTGGACGAGCGTCGCGATTACTACGGTGTCTGTGTCAACTTGGAGAGGCATGTCCGGGC
>DKNW01000074.1:18821-23103 GCA_002469805.1 Rhodobiaceae bacterium UBA7378 | reverse complement strand
CCGCCTTCGTGATAGGCGGTGAGGCGTTTTTCCTCTTCCGTCATCACCATTGAACGCCGCTCGGCACCCATCATTACCTTGTCTTTGGCGTCTTCAAATTCCTGCATCGACACCAGCCGCTTGGCGCGTCGTGCCGCCAAAAGTGCCGCTTCATTGACTAGATTAGCCAAATCAGCGCCCGAAAAGCCCGGCGTGCCGCGCGCAATCGTTCGCGCTTCAACGTCTGAGGCAAGCGGTGTCTTTTTCATGTGCACTTTCAATATTTTTTCGCGCCCAATAATGTCCGGATTGGGCACTACCATCTGCCGGTCAAACCGGCCGGGGCGCAACAATGCAGGGTCCAGCACATCAGGACGGTTGGTGGCGGCGATGAGAATAATGCTCTCATTTGCCTCAAACCCGTCCATCTCAACCAACAACTGGTTCAGGGTTTGCTCGCGCTCGTCATTGCCGCCGCCCAGACCGGCACCGCGGTGGCGACCCACGGCGTCAATCTCGTCGATGAAAATGATGCAGGGCGCATTGGATTTGGCCTGCTCGAACATGTCGCGCACGCGGCTTGCGCCGACGCCGACAAACATCTCGACAAAGTCCGAACCCGAGATTGAGAAAAACGGCACATTGGCTTCGCCCGCAATGGCGCGCGCCAGCAAGGTTTTACCCGTTCCGGGAGGCCCTACGAGCAATGCCCCTTTGGGAATACGTCCGCCCAAGCGCTGAAATTTCGCCGGGTCTTTCAAAAATTCGACAATTTCCAACAAATCATCTTTGGCTTCGTCAATGCCCGCGACATCGTCAAACGTCACGCGACCATGCGCCTCGGTCAGCAATTTGGCCTTGGATTTGCCAAAACCCATGGCACCGCGTCCACCGCCTTGCATCTGGCGCATGAAAAATACCCATACGCCAATCAGCAGCAGCATCGGGAACCACGAAATCAGGACACCCAATAATGTCGGCGACCCCGACCGATCGGGGCGCGCGGTAATGGCGACGCCGCGTTCTTGCAGGCGTTGTACCAGCGACGGGTCATTAGGCGGCGCAAATGTCTTGAACGACGACCCATCGGAGTAATGCCCCGAAATCGCATCGCCCTCAATGGTGACATCGGCAATGTTGCCGGCGTCAACCTGCGCCGTAAACTGCGAAAAATTAATCTCATTGCTCGCGGCATTGCTGCTCGGGCCCTGAAAAATATTGAACAGGGTAAACAACATCAGGGCAACGACGACCCAAACCGCAAAATTTCTCATTCCGCTCACGATTTTTACCTTTCCAGCATCAAAGATGCGCTGTTAGCTGATTAGAATATAGGGGCTGACCGCACACATTACCACCCCGCCATCACGCCGATGTCGGGCAAATTAGGCGTATCCGGCTGCCATGGCACCACAGTGCACGCGCTGTCAGCATCCAAAACAGGACAGGAAAGCAAGCCGCGCGCATCAAAAATGGCTGGTAAAACATGCAGATAGCATCTGGGCACACGTTTGGGCACCAGCAAGCCGGTGCGTTCGAGCAAGCGCAGCCCCTCAATCCCTAAGGGCGCGGCAAAAAGACCCGCTTTTGCTTTTTTACCTTTGCGAATTTCAACAAAAAACCGGCGATCCCAGACACTGCCGGTGCGGACAAGCGGCATGGGCGGCACGCCATCCAGCGCCGCGGCTTCGCGCCCGATCATAATATCGCTGCCCCGCCAGCGGATCATGCACCCGCCGAGCGTGTGTCCACCATGGGCGCGGGCCGCGATAAGGCCATCGGCATGGGAGATGCTGGGTTCGGGCGGCGCGAATTTGACCGGTCCCATGCACGCCATCACAGCCCGCAAAACCCGCAAACGCATCAGCGTCGGCAGACGCGAAAATGCGCGCCGGTCGAGACAGTAAAATCCGCAAAAATGATACCCGCCATGGGCTTGCAACCAGTCGGTCATTTGCGCGTCAAGATAATCGCGCATCTGGCGCATATTAGCCGATGTGCGCGCCAGTGCAGGCGCGTTAAGACCCAGTTCCTCGAGCAGGGTTGCCGCCTGCCGCCAGCGCACGCGTTCAAACTGCGTGTCGTGATTGCTGGGGTCTTCAATCCAGTCGAATTTGGCCCGCTGCACCACGCGCGCCAAAAGCGCCGGATCGGTATCCAGAAACGGCCTTAAAATTTGCAAATTCCCCGCCGCGGTTTCCAATTTTTGCACGCGCGCCATGCCCGACAGCCCGTCAACACCGCTGCCACGGGCAAGGCGCATCAATAGTGTTTCGGCCTGATCGCGCTGATGATGGGCAACCACCAGAGCCGGAATTTTCTGCGCCGCGCACCAGCCCGCCATCAGGCGGTAGCGCAAGTCCCGCGCCGCCTGCTGGATGCCGGTTTTGCCCAGCGGCACATCGGCGCGTAAAATTTTATGCGGCAAGCCGACACGGCGGCAGGTATCAGCCACAAGGCGAAGTTCCTGCCGCGCTTGTTTCCGGAGCCCATGGTCAACACTGACGACATGAAAACGCGGCGCGCCCGATTTTTTGACCGCGGCTGCCGCCAGCGCAACCAATGCCATCGAGTCGCGCCCGCCCGATACGGCTAAGGCATAGCGCTTATGGGGGGCGAGTTTTTTCAACGCCGCGAGAAATCGCGGGCCGGTCGTCGGCGGCTTGATCTCAGGACGTACAGCCGACACGGGTTTTTTCAATCTGCGCGCGCTTGGCAATCGCCTGTGGCGCTTGGGGGAACTTCACGGAAAGCTCTTTAAACGCATCACAGCTGGTTTTTTTCTCACCCATGGCAGCCAGCGTCATGCCCAGTTTGAGCAGACTGTCGGGCGCCTTGGTGCTTTGCTGATAGGTGGTATAGCCCGCCAGAAACGCTTCCGCCGCCTGCTTGAACTGGCGGCGCACATAAAACGTCTCGCCCAGCCAATATTGCGCGTTACCCGCAAGTTTATGCGCGGGAAACTGCACCAGCATTTGTTCGAAGTCGATTTGCGCCCCGGCATACGACCCTGCGCGCAGATCTGCCAGCGCGCGGTCATACAATTCTTTAGGATCGTTGAGCGATGGCCGCACGCGGGGCTCGCCAATGCTGGTTTGCACCGGTAAATCGCCCTCACCAATCAGCGCAACGGTCGGCCCGGTTTCTGCGCTCGGCCCATCCAATTTTTCGACCGGTGACGCCATACGAATTTGTCCCAACACTTCCGGCTCCGATGAGGGCACGGCGTCAGGGTCGCGCGCGGCGCGGCCCATCGTGCCTTCGATTTGCTGAAAACGAAACTCATTATCCTGACGCGCGGTTTCGACCTGTTGCATCAATTTTTCGAGCGACTGCACAAGCTCCCCCGTCTGACCGCTAACTTGGCGCAAATTTTCCTCAATCGTGCTGAGACGCAAGCGGATGCCGGCCGCCTGCGCCGGGTCGGCAAACGGGTCTGCCGCCGCCACGGGCGTTGGGAGCGCCGTGTTGAGTGTGCCTGTATCACTGACAGAACGCACCCCCAACTCGCCAATTTGCAGCGCCATTTCCTCGAGCCGCTGGTCGATGGCGCGCAGGCGCGTCATTTGCTGGCGCATGAGCAAGGTTCGGTCCGCGGTCATGCGCTGGGCGAGTTCCGCGAGTTTCGCCTCAACTGCGCTGATGCGGCTTTCTGCGCTGGCCCCCGTGTCGCCATTTGCATCGGCATTGGCCGCTTGAAACGGGTTGAGCGAGGTCGGTATATCGGCGGCTGGCGCGAGCGGCTCCAGCGGTGTTTCAATAATTGGCGGATTGCCCAGCGACATATCGGGTTCATTCGCAGATGGCATTTGCGCCGCCGCAAAACGCGGTGCAAACGCCACCACCCCCAGACAGGTCATTAGCAATAACTTCTTCATACGCTCAACCATGCATCCAAAGCTGGCAAAAATAGGGCAAAAAGCAAAGGGCGCCCAAAGGCGCCCTTCAAAAAACCCGTTTCGGAATTAGCGGATGGTTGAAACCGACCGCCGATTTTTTGACCAGCAGCTTTCTTCCGAGCATAGCGAAACCGGACGTTCCTTGCCGAATGAGATGGTTTGCAAACGGTTTGCACTCACACCCTGGCTGATCAGAAAATCGCGTACGGCATTGGCGCGGCGTGCGCCCAGTGCCAAGTTATACTCGCGTGTGCCGCGTTCGTCGGCATGGCCTTCAATGGTCAGATTGATACCGCCATTTTGGTTGAGCCATTCTGCCTGGCGCACCAGCGTGCCGCGGGCGGAAGCATCAAGAACCGAACGGTCGGTGGCGAAGAAAACCCGATCTCCAACATTCTCGACCA
>DKNW01000074.1:0-18459 GCA_002469805.1 Rhodobiaceae bacterium UBA7378 | reverse complement strand
GCGCTGGATGAAGACGCAGAACTCGAAATTTTTGCATCTGGCACAGAACAGGCAGCGAGAATAAAAGCGACCGCACCAAATGCTGCAAGTCTTTTGATAGGAGAATACTTAGTCATCATGGGATTCCTTCCGAATAAACCAATATGAACTGAACCGATCGTTGTCATATAGTAACAAAACAAAATAGTCAGTTTTGTTAAACCAAAACCGCGAAGAAATGTAAACCTGCAAACGCGCTCGCGGCGCATAAGGCGATTTTTGACTTTTTACCGGATTAGCGGCGACCATGCCGGGTCTGAGGCGTAACCTTCGACCGCAACGGGCTGTTCATTATAGCCTGTGACATCCACCGTCCATAATTTGGGGCCGCCATCGGCACCCTTGCTTTCGCGGAAAAAGGCCAAAACGCGGCCATTAGGCGACCAAGCGGGGCCTTCATTATGAAAGCCTTCGGTCAAAATGCGCTCGCCGCTGCCATCAGTTTTCATAACCCCGATCAAAAACCGGCCCTTGTAAGTTTTGGTGAAGGCAATCAAATCGCCGCGCGGCGACCAGACGGGCGTTGCATAGCGCCCCTCGCCATAGCTGATGCGCCGCACATTTTTGCCCTCGGCCTCCATAATATAGAGTTGCTGCGTGCCCATGCGGTCGGACTCGAAAACAATCTGCCCCCCATCGGGCGCGTAACACGGCGCGGTATCAATGGCGAGCGACGAGGTAAGCCGACGGGTTTCGCGGGTACGTAAGTCCATGGTGTAAATATTTGAGTTCCCGTTGCGCTCCAGGCTCATCACGATTTTTTGGCCGTCGGGCGAAAACCGTGGCGCAAAAGTCATGCCCGGAAAATCACCGACAACTTCTTGTTGCCCCGTCTCGATATTCAAGAGGTAAACACGCGGCTTATTGCGATAATAAGATAAATAAGTGATTTCCTGCGCCGTCGGGCTGAAACGTGGGGTCAGCGCCAGCGCCCGCCCGTCGGTCAGTTCGCTGCGCGCAAAACCATCTTGATCCATAATCGCCAACCGCTTGACGCGCTTGTTTTTGGGGCCGGTTTCCGACACGAAAACAATGCGCGTATCGAAATATCCGGTCTCCCCCGTCAGGCGTTCATAAATTGCATCGGCCACAAGATGGCTGATACGCCGCCAATTCTCAGGCGTGGTAAAAAATTGCAGGCCCGTCATCTGTTGTTGGGCAACCACATCCCACAATCTGAACTCGACCCGCAGCCGCCCGTCATTCTGGCGAATGGCGCGGCCCGTAACGAGGGCCAGTGCATTGACCAGCCGCCAATCGCGAAACCGCGGGCGCACATTGACGTCGACCTGCGATTCAATAAAGGCTGCGCGGTCGATCGGGCGGAAAAGCCCCGATCGCTCGAGATCCGCGGTCACGACTTGCGCCAGCTTCATGCCGACCCCGTCTTCACTGACAAAATCCAAAACCGCAATCGGAAGAGGTTCGACATTGCCCTGCGTGATGTCGATTTTGAGCGCCGCATTTGCCGGTGCGCCCGACCATAAAGCCAGCACCATCACCCAACCCAAAAATTTACGAATACCCATGGAATAACCCTTCCTGCTAACCCCCCAGCATTTTGCCAGGATCAAACTTTAATTCTATATCGCGCCAAGCCGCATATTTTTCCGGCGGCATCTCAAATGGCTGACACCGACGAATGGCGCGCAAAACACTTTCGGCTGCAGCACGGAAAAACGGATCGCCCAGCTGCGTTCGGTTCATAACACGAGGACCAGCCAAAATCATGCCGTTTGGTGCCAGTGACACGCGCACCTGAACGATTAAGTCTTCAGCATTAAGCGCGCCAGATGGCGGGTTCCAGCATCGGCGCATTTGCGCACGAAACGCGTCGATTTCGTTAAACGTCAGCTTAACATTTTCTGCCGCCGTCTCCACTTTGTCGTCGGGCTGGGCTTCGTCAGGCGTATCAGGCGTTTTATTCAACAGCGCGCGGATTTGAGTAATGTCGAGCACCGGCTTGGGCTTTGGCGGAGCGGGACGCGCCGCTGGCCGCAGCTGGCGTAGCGGTTTTGTAGTCGTTGGCGCTTCCTGCACAGGTTTGGTGGCGGTTTTGTCCGCCGGCGGCGTTTCAGTGTCGGGCGTGCGCAGGGGCATCGCCTCATCTGGCGCAGGCGGCCGCGGGGCCGCCTCTCTGGCAACTGGCGGGGCTAGCCTAGCAGGTTTGGGTTTTTCAGCCTCAACTTTTTTAATCGGCTTTTTTGACGTCAATTTGGTGAACTCTTCCACGGTGATAATGTCGACCGGCAGCATGATGTCTTGGCTATCAAGCGTTGTCATAACCGGCGTCCATAAGCCCACAACCAGTGCCAATGCTACATGTAACCCAAGGGATGCCGATATGTTGCGACTGGCGATCACGGCCTATTTACGCCCGCCATTATGCTCAGTGACGAGCGCAACCCTTGAAAAGCCGGCATTGTTTATCCGCGCAACGACAGCGGCCACGCGCCCATATGCCACCTCTCGATCACCACGAACATAAATGCGTTGGTCGTAACCGGTGCCGACAATGGCCCTCAGGCGGGGTACGAGATCGCTGAGTTGGACTTGCGTTTCCTCAATAAAAATCTGCCCACCGCCATTGACCGAAATGGCCAATGGTTCCTCATCACCCCGCAGGGCCTGCGCGCCAGCTTTTGGTAGATTAACCGGCACACCGACCGTCAGCAGAGGTGCGGCCACCATAAAAACAATCAAAAGCACCAGCATCACATCCACCATTGGCGTGACGTTGATCTCGCTCATCGGCTGATAACGCGGGCGACGTTGCGACGCCGGTTTACGATCGGGGTTCGACATGCCCATGGGCTTTATCCATCATCCGATTGACGCGCCAACAGCACGGCAAAATCATCTGCAAACAAGTCTAGGCGCGCGCCGAACCGGGTAAGGTCGTGGGAAAATTTATTATAGGCGATTACAGCCGGGATCGCCGCCAACAAGCCCAAACCAGTGGCGAATAGCGCTTCGGCAATGCCGGGTGCGACCACGGCCAGATTTGTGTCACGGGTCATGGCAATCGCCTGGAAACTGTTCATAATGCCCCAAACCGTTCCGAACAAACCCACGAATGGTGCTACAGCCCCGACGGTGGCAAGAAACAGCATGCGCCGCTCCAAAAGCCCCATTTCCCGCACAACTGCTGAAGTGAGCGTGCGCTCAACGCGGCGGATCACGCTGGCACTGGCTTGTGCTTTGCGCGCCGTCTCCCCACGGGCAAATTCGCGCATCGCGGCGATGAAAACCCCCGACATAGGGTCGGGCTTGCCGGAATTAACTTTGCGATACAGGTTTTGGAGCGAGTCACCCGACCAGAACTGCTGCTCGAAACTTTCGGCTGCGGCGAAAATGCGCCGGAACAGGAATATTTTCTCGAAAATAATCGCCCAGCTCCAGACGGACGCGAAAATTAGCCCGATCATAACAAGTTTGACGACAATATCGGCACGTATAAATAGCGCCCACAGCGAAAAATCTGTGGCCGCTGCAAGGGCCGACGGCTCAAGGGCTACCGTTTCCATCTCATACCTTTCTTCGTTTGCACGAAACTATCGGGAAATTGTGACAAAACTGGGGCTATTTGCCCTCAGATGTTTGAAGCTTGGTAAAGTCGGGCGGTTGCTCGACAAGCCAACTCGCCATTTTTTCAGCCGTGTCTGCGGGCATGCGACGCGGTTTGCCATCAAGGTCGATGCAAGCCGCATCAATTTCAGCTGACCATAACAAGCGGCGCGCGCATCGAATGGTTTGAACCGCGGTCAAGCGCGGCCCCCGGGCGGTGGTAAATATTGTGTCTACCTCAAGCACATCATCAATGCGGGCGGGTGCCACGAAATCGATCTTCATGGCACGCACGACAAAGGCCAAAGGTGGGGTTTGCGCCAGCAAATCGGAATGCACGACACCGGCTAGGCGTAAAAAACCAGACCGGCCACGTTCGGCAAATTTCAGATAATTCGCATGATAGACGACGCCCGAAAAATCGGTATCTTCGTAATATACGCGCAGCTCAAGCCTGTGAATTTTATCGTGAAATGTGCCGTCCATTCGCTCTATTCCTCCCCTCGTCAGTTATCGCCATCAAAGAGATCGTCATCTTGCTCACGTGGCGTGTCGTGCCCACGGCGAGTTTCATGCCCACGAGGAACATCAAGCCCTAAATGCGCAAAAGCCACCGGCATCAACATGCGGCCGCGCGGCGTGCGATTAACAAAGCCCAGTTGGATCAAAAATGGTTCGACGATATCTTCTAGCGCATCGCGCGGCTCACCCAACGCCGCCGCCATGGTGTCGATGCCAACCGGCCCGCCAAGAAATTTTTCTGCAATCGCGGTCAGATAGCGATGGTCAAGCGCGTCCAGACCACGGCTGTCAACATCAAGGCGCTTGAGTGCACGGTCAGCCAGCGCCGCATCGATACATTGCTTGCCATCAAAACTGGCGAAATCGCGTACCCGGCGCAACAGGCGACCCGCCACACGCGGTGTGCCACGCGCGCGCGCGGCAATCTCGCGGGCACCGTCATCTGTGATATCCAACCCCATCAAGGAGCTATTGCGGCGAATGATCTGTTCCAATTCGTCAATGTCGTAAAACTCAAGATAGACGGGAATACCGAAGCGATCACGCAAGGGCGTTGTCAACAAGCCGGAGCGCGTGGTGGCGCCGACCAGCGTGAAAGGCGGTAGGTCAATTTTGACCGAGCGCGCCGCAGGGCCTTCGCCGATCATCAAGTCCAGCTCGAAATCTTCCATCGCCGGATACAGAATTTCTTCAACCGCCGGGCTCAACCGATGAATTTCATCGATGAACAACACGTCTTGGGGTTCCAGATTGGTCAGCAAAGCCGCCAGATCCCCGGCTTTTGATATAACTGGGCCGGAGGTTGCCCGAAACCCGGTGCCCAGTTCGCGCGCGATGATTTGCGCCAGCGTGGTTTTGCCAAGCCCTGGCGGACCAGCAAGTAACACATGGTCGAGTGCCTCTTTTCGTCCCCGCGCCGCGCCAATAAAAACCGATAGATTCTCGCGGCCTTTTTTCTGGCCGATAAACCCGTCCAGCGATGTCGGGCGCAAGGCGGTGTCGTGATCATCGACGCTAGCATCTATCAATCGGTCGTTCATTTCGCCAGCTCCTTGAGTGCCTGACGGATCAGTGCTTCAGCACGTGGCGGATCAGAGGTATCGCTGACTAGTTGCAATGCACGATGGGCTTCGCTGCGCTGGTAGCCCAGATTAGTCAAGGCAGACATAGCGTCTTGATAGGCCTGCGACACGCCACTCGTATCGGGCGCATTGGCGGGTGTGGCAAAGGCACTTTCCGGCACCTTGTCTTTTAATTCCTGAACAATGCGTTGGGCAACTTTCGGGCCAACGCCGGGAGCCCGTGCAACCATTGCCTTGTCTTCCGCCGCGACAGCCTGCACCAGATCGCTAGGAGATAAAACGCCCTGGATCGCCAATGCAACCTTGGCACCAACCCCTTGAACGCCCATGAGCAGGCGGAACCAACTGCGTTCTTCTTCGCTCAGAAAACCGAACAGGCGAAACTGGTCTTCGCGCACATATGTTTCAATGGCGAGCGATACAGCCTCCCCATCCACTGGACATCCATCCATTAGACGCGCCGAGCCTTCAACCATGTAGCCAACGCCGCCGACATCCACGAGCACCCATCCGTCGCCACGCCCGTCCACGCGCCCACGCAACCGGCCAATCATTTCGATACCTCCATGGCCCGCGCCAACCGGCCACCCAGATCGCCCGCATGAGCCAGCGTAACGGCCACGGCAAGTGCATCTGCGGCGTGCTCGTCCGCAGGTTGGGCCTGCGGCAGCAGCACTTTAATCATGGCTGCGATTTGTTCCTTGGCAGCATGGCCTGAACCGGTGACCGCACGTTTGATAAAATTGGGTGCATATTCGTGAACCTCGATATCGCGGCGCGCAGGCACCAGCAGACAGACGGCCCGCGCTTGTCCCAGCTTTAGCGTGGCAGCACCGTCGCGGTTAACAAAGGTTTGCTCCACGGCGGCGAAATCTGGCTGCCAGTTGTCAAAGACCTCTTCCAGTCCGTTTTCGAGTTCTAAAAGCCGCGTCGCCAACGGTGCATTTTGTTGCGACTTGACCGAGCCATTGGCGACATGCACCAGCTTCGTGCCAATTGCGTCGACGATACCCCATCCGGTAACGCGAAGCCCGGGATCAAGCCCGATGAGGCGATGACTGGAATTGCTGGTCATGTCGCGCGTTCCTCTAGATTAAGCCGAAAATCAGGCCGATAATTTTTCCATCACCTCATCGGCAATATCAAAGTTGGCATAGACGTTTTGGACATCATCGAGATCGTCCAGTGCATCCATAAATTTTAGCACTTTTTCAGCTGCTTCAGCGTCGACCGGTATATCGTTTTGAGGTCTCCAGATAATGCTTGCGGCTTGCGGTTCACCAAGCACGCTGGCAAGCACATCGACGACGCCGTGCAAGTCTTCCATCGAGCAGACAATCTCATGGCCGTCCTCGCCCGAGATTACATCTTCGGCACCGGCTTCGATCGCGGCATCAAAAACCGCCTCCGCGTCGGCGACATCCGGCGCATATTCGATTGACCCAACGCGGTCAAACATGAACGACACCGAGCCTGTCTCGCCCATATTGCCGCCAGATTTTGAAAAGGTCGACCGCACATCGCTTGCGGTGCGGTTGCGATTATCTGTCAGCGTTTCAACGATAACGCCGATGCCCCCTGGACCGAACCCTTCATAACGCACCTCGTCATAATTAGCACCCTCAGCATCCGCGCTTTTCTTGATAGCGCGTTCGATATTATCTTTCGGCATGTTTTGCGCACGCGCGGCAAGAATGGCTGTCCGTAAACGGGGATTAGAGTCTGGATCAGGCATGCCCATTTTGGCGGCAACGGTAATTTCCTTTGCCAGTCGCGAGAAAATTTTCGCGCGCTTCTTGTCCTGTGCGCCTTTGCGGTGCTGGATATTTTTAAACTTGGAATGGCCTGCCATGCGTCGCAACCCTGACAAAATTGAAAGGTTCAAATCTGATGCCCGACACGGCATCGAATCACTTGGGATAGATTACCCGTTCATCGCCGTGCTGGAAAGTCTGCCGCCAAACCGCACCGGCGCAATTTCTGTCGCAAGCCCCGTTTTGTCATCGGTTTCCACCACCGCTCCGCACAGCGTTGGCGTGCCTTGAGCTGGCGTATACCGCCCGCCGCGCAGCTTTGTCACGAACCGTTTCAAAGGTTCGTCTTTAGCCATGCCGATCACGCTATCGTAATCCCCGCACATACCGGCATCGGTTTGATAGGCGGTACCACCGGGCAAAACTTGTGCATCAGCTGTGGGCACATGTGTGTGCGTGCCAATAACCAGGCTCGCCCGACCATCGCACAAATGCCCCAGCGCCATTTTTTCCGACGTCGCTTCGGCATGAAAATCAACGATAATAGCATCGGCCATCTCGCCCAGCGGACACGCCGATAATTCGCGCTCGACGGCAACAAACGGGTCGTCGAGCGTTTCCATGAACAACTGGCCCATAACATTTATCACCATGACCTGCCGTTCGCCTGCTTGATAGAGATTTGCACCGATCCCCGGCGTGCCGGTTGGAAAATTTACAGGTCTCAACAAGCGGCGCTCGGTTTCAATATATCCCTGAATTTCTTGCTGATCCCAGACGTGATTGCCGGTCGAGATCACATCGACGCCAACGTCGAAAAACGCCTCTGCAATCGCTGGCGTAATGCCAAAGCCACCGGCCGCGTTCTCGCCATTGATAATGACAAAATCAAGGCCCCATTGTTTACGCCAAAGTGGAACTTGGCGCAGCACCGCTTCGCGCGCCGCGCGGCCCATAACATCGCCTAGAAACAGAATTTTCATGAGCCTTTATCTCCAGAACAAAACACAATGCGCGTCGGCGTCACGACAAAATCTAACCGCTGATCGTGCAACTCCATGGGACATTCTTCAACCATTTGCTCATCAAAAGCCAGACCGATTGCGCGCAGTTGACACTTTTGCCGCAGTGCTTCAAGCGTCCGGTCATAGTGCCCACCGCCACGTCCAAGGCGCCCACCCGCCGCATCAAAAGCCAGCAGCGGCAAAACAATAAAGTTCGGCTGGCATGTGTCGGAGGTTGCGTCTGGCGCGTGCATGCCGGCGGCATCGCGACGTAACACCGTGCGCGCATCATAGCGGCGAAAACTTAACGGGCCCGCACCATGTGTTGTGTCATGTGTGACAGGCAATGCAAGCGAGACGCCTTGCCCGCGGAGCATATGCACTAATGGTTCGGTGCCAATTTCCCCACCTACTGCCTGGTAAAGCGCCACGCAATCATGACCCGCATCGACGCTAAAATGGGTCACAAAATTTGACGCAATGGCGTCACTTGCGCCTGGGTAATGACTGTTAAGCGGGCGGCGAAGCGCGAGCATGTGACGGCGCAGTTCGGTTTTTGACATGGTTTACTGCTTATGACTTCTACGCACCTTTGCGCAATGAAATAAATGTGGAACCGCCCAGACCGTCATATGCGGTATCCTCGGAGACCTACATATGTAGGTGGGCACCGTGTGCAGCCGGCCACAGCCAGCCACAGGGACAGTTCCCGAAAGGATCGTAAGGCCCCGAGCGCAATTGCATATGTCGCGTCGGGCAGTCCCACTTGGTTATTTAGCCATCATTTATCGGTGGCATATCAATGCTTTGTTCAGTTTCAACAGGCTCCAGCATAGAAAGCAAGTCCTCAACCCGTTGCGCCGCCTGATTGAGTGCACCGCTTACAGTATCTTCCAGTTCTTCGATGCGGGCATTCAAATCTTCACGCGCCGCCGTGGTTTTTTCGACTTCTTCACGCACGCGGCCGACTTCATGACGTAAGTCTCGCAATTCATTACACATGGTCAGCGCGGTTAAAACTAGCAAATGGCTGTCGCCCGCGCGATGGCCGGACCCGACATCGCGGCGAATATTGGCTACCCGCGTCGCAAGCTCTTCGGCCAATTGCTGTACTTGCGCTTCTTCACCGTCACGACACATGATCTGAAATGGCCGCGAATTAATCGAAATGGTTAATTCAGCCACCTACTCACCCTCCAGCACATCATTGATTTGCCCGGTTACTTTATCAATCTGCTGGGCCGCCCGACGACACCGCGCATCCAGATCTTGATTTTGTTTTTTCAACGCAGAAACTTCGGCGCGCAGATGTGCGCATTGCGTATCGAGATCGACACTCTTGGTGCGTTCAGCGACTTCGCTGCGGCGGCTCTGATGAACACCAGTTCCCAGTTTTTCCAACGCCGTATGCAGACGGTCGAGCGCGGGTTCGATTTTTGTCATTAATCACCTCTATCCACAACATAGTCGCAGGGTGGAAATAGCGTCAACACCTCAGCGATGCAATCCGGAATATGTGTGCTTTTCTTTGAGGACTCTTAGCTGAGAATCTGCCATTGACTTGGAGGTTACACACCGCCATTGTGCAGCCCGAAATTGAGCTGTTCGCCGATAGGCTTTTTAATGTATAAGGATCGCTACTATGCCAGTTTCCAGCGAAACAACCGATAGCCAGATCAGTAAAAAAGATGCGCCGTCAATGCCTTTACGCGAGATGGCAAATGCCATTCGCGCCTTGTCGATGGACGCTGTTCAGGCGGCTAATAGCGGACACCCAGGATTGCCCATGGGCGCCGCGGACATTGCTACTGTTCTGTACACCAAATTTTTAAAGATCGACCCGCTGGCCCCTGACTGGCCCGACCGCGACCGGTTTGTTTTGTCAGCAGGCCATGGCTCCATGTTGCAATATGCCTTGCACCATTTGCTCGGCTTTAAAGATATGACGATCGAGGAAATCAAGAATTTCCGGCAACTTGGCGCGCGCACGGCCGGCCATCCAGAGTTCGGCCACGCAGCAGGTATAGAAACGACAACCGGCCCATTGGGGCAAGGAATTTCCACATCCGTTGGCATGGCACTGGCCGAGCGCATGATGAATGCGCGCTTCGGGGACGGCCTTGTCGACCATTATACTTATGTGCTGGCCTCCGATGGTGACCTGATGGAAGGCATCAGTCATGAGGCGATCAGCATTGCCGGACACATGAAACTTTCGCGCCTTATCGTTCTTTATGACGATAATAACATCACCATTGACGGGGCACTTGACCTTGCCGAATCCGGTGATGCGCTGGCTCGCTTTGAGGCCGCCGGCTGGGACGCCGTGCGCATTGACGGCCACGATTGCGAAGAAATTGAAAACGCGATCGCCAATGCCCGCGAGAGCGACAAGCCAAGCCTGATCGCCTGCCGAACGGTAATCGGTTATGGATCTCCGAATAAGCAAGGCACATCCGGCGTGCATGGCGCGCCGCTTGGCGATGATGAGATCGGGCTGACCCGCGAATCGTTGGGCTGGGAAGCACCTGCCTTTGAGGTGCCTGCCGAGTTGCGCGATGCGTGGCGTATGGCCGGCCGCGCCCATGCTTCGACGCGTAAAGCATGGGAACAAACCCTGGCTGATCAACCTGCCGAGGTTCGCAACCGCTTCGAGCGCGTGATTGCCGGCGATTTACCCTCCGCACTCGATTCTGCCGTCGATAGCTACAAAAAAGAACTGGCCAGCGAGAAGCCCACATGGGCCACCCGCAAGGCATCTGAAAACGTATTGAAGGCCATCGTGCCATCCGTGCCGGAAATGGTCGGCGGGTCTGCTGATTTGACCGGCTCAAACAACACCCGTACGCCCGAACAAGAGACTGTGACAGCCGATAATTTCGGCGGCAGTTTCGTGCATTGGGGCATTCGCGAACACGGCATGGCCGCCGCTATGAACGGCATGGCGCTGCATGGTGGTTTCATTCCGTATTCCGGCACGTTTCTTGTGTTCTCGGATTACTCGCGCCCGGCAATCCGCCTATCCGCGCTGATGGAGCAACGCACTATTCACGTCATGACACATGACAGCATCGGCCTTGGCGAAGACGGGCCGACCCACCAGCCGGTCGAGCATTTGGCAGCATTGCGTGCCATGCCTAACGTCAATGTGTTTCGACCTGCTGATGCTATCGAAACGCTGGAGTGCTGGCAGCTTGCGTTGCAAGCGCACAAAACCACAAGCGTTCTGGCGCTAACACGCCAAGGACTTGCACCCTATCGTGATTACGAAGAGCGCAATTTATGCGCGGCGGGTGCATATGAACTGGCCGCCAGCGGCAAAAATCCGCAAGTTGCCATCATGGCATCAGGCTCGGAAGTACAACTGGCGATGGAAGCCATGGAAAAACTGCGTGAACTAGACATTACGACGCGGGTTATTTCCGTGCCGAGCATGGAGTTGTTTGCGCAGCAAAGCGCCAGTGCGCAAGCAGATATAATCGGCGATGCACCGCTTAGAATAGCCGTCGAAGCAGCCGTTCAGCAAAGCTGGGACCGGTATTTGCGCCCCGATGATATTTTCATCGGTATGGACGGGTTCGGCGCCAGCGCGCCAGCCGACCAGCTATATCAGCATTTCGGCATTACCGCTGACGCCATCGTCGCGGCGGCACAAAAGCATGTTGAAGAGCATACTGAAGCGTAACTGCTAGATCGAAAGAGGGAAAAATGGCAATTAATGTAGCGATCAACGGGTTTGGGCGGATAGGTCGCCTTGTTCTCCGTGGAATTATCGAAAGTGGCCGTAAAGACATCAATGTCGTGGCGATCAATGATCTGGGCACGGTGGATGCCAACGCACATATGCTGCAATATGACAGCATTCACGGACCGCTAAATGCCAAGGTTCGCACGACGAAATCAGGATTGAATATTGGCGGTCGCGGCATCAAGGTAATCGCTGAGCGCGACCCCGCTAATTTGCCGTGGGCAAAAATGGGCGTCGATATTGCGCTCGAATGCACCGGCCTGTTCACAGACCGCGACGCCGCCGCCAAGCATATCGAAGCTGGTGCCAAGCGCGTGCTGGTCAGCGCACCCGCCGGCAATGCCGACCTGACAGTTGTTTACGGGGTCAATGACAAGAAATTGCGCAAATCCCACAAAGTCGTCTCCAATGCGTCGTGCACGACAAATTGTCTGGCACCCGTTGCACAGGTTCTGGACAAGGCCTGCGGCATTGCACGTGGCTACATGACAACCGTCCACGCGTTTACCGGCGACCAGCGCACGGTCGACACGTTGCACAGCGACCTGCGCCGCGCGCGCGCTGCATCGCTATCCATGATCCCGACATCCACCGGTGCCGCTAAAGCCGTGGGTCTGGTTCTGCCAGAACTTGCTGGCAAGCTCGACGGCACAGCCATACGCGTGCCGACGCCAAATGTTTCGATGATCGATCTGGTTTTTGAAGCCAAGAAAAGTACCACGGTTGAGGCAATTAACGCCGCCATCGTCAAGGCCGCAGCCGGCCCGCTGAAAGGCGTGTTGGGCGTTTGCGACCAACCAATGGTTTCGATCGACTTTAATCACAACCCCCATTCATCAACCTTTGATTTAACCCAGACCCAGATTGTCGGCGGCAAACTAGTGCGAGTGCTGAGCTGGTATGACAATGAGTGGGGCTTCGCCAATCGCATGAGCGATACCGCCGTTGCCATGGGCAAACTCGGATAATCCATGCAGGATTTCAGGCCGATCGACCTGCTGATCTCGGCACATGCACCGGGAAGCGTTGTTCTTGTGCGGGCAGACCTCAATGTCCCGTTGGATGCGGCTGGCAAACTTCGCGACGCCACACGCCTTGAACGGTTATTACCGACCCTTGAGAAGCTGACATCCGCTGGCATGCGCGTCGGCATATTATCGCATTTTGGTCGGCCCAAGGGTGCAGCCGACCAAGCGCTGAGCCTCGCACCCGTTGCAACCGCGCTGGCGCAAATCATTGGAAAACCTGTTGCGTTTGCCCCTGATTGCATCGGTGCGCCTGCGGCAGACGCACTATCCGATTTACCAGAAGGCGGCGTGTGCGTTCTGGAAAACACCCGTTTCCATGCAGGCGAAGAAAACGATGATGCCGCGTTCGCTGCGGCCCTTGCCGCGCCCGCGCACGCTTATGTGAACGACGCGTTTTCAGCTGCTCACCGCGCCCATGCCTCAACCCATGGCCTCGCGAAACAACTGCCGACTTATTGTGGCATCGCCATGCAAGCGGAGCTTGCCGCCCTGGATAGTGCGCTGGGTAGCCCAAATCGTCCAGTCGTCGCTGTTGTTGGTGGCGCCAAGATTTCAACCAAGCTGGATTTGCTGGGCAATCTTACGGCAAAGGTCGACACGCTTATTATTGGTGGCGGCATGGCAAACACGTTTCTGGCCGCCCAAGGGGTGCGCGTCGGCACATCGCTGTGTGAAACCGCCATGCTCGACACTGCGCGCGCTATTAGCAATGGGGCACAAGGCAATAATTGCAAAATTTTATTGCCGCGCGACGGCGTGGTCGCCCCCGCTTTTGCCGGCGGACAAACCGGCACACATGTCGATATTCAAAACGTGCCAGATGATCAGATGATCTTGGATGCCGGCACGGGCGCACTGAGCGATATTTGCGCCGCGTTTGACAGCGCAAGCACCCTGATCTGGAACGGCCCGTTGGGGGCATTTGAAATTGAACCGTTTGATGCAGCAACCACGGCGGCTGCCCGCCACGCCGCCGCTCTAACACAAGCCGGTGGCCTTGTATCCGTCGCCGGTGGCGGCGATACGGTTGCTGCGCTAAACCATGCAGGCGTGGCCGAGACATTTTCCTATGTCTCGACAGCTGGCGGCGCATTTTTGGAATGGCTTGAAGGCAAACGGCTTCCCGGCGTGGAAGCGTTGGCACTGACTTAGAGGAGAGATGGCGATGAATAAGCAGGCATTGGAACAAATTGCACACGCAATGGTGACGAACGGGAAAGGAATTCTGGCAGCTGATGAAAGCACCGGAACGATCAAGAAACGTTTCGACAGCATTGATGTCACCTCAACCGAAGACACCCGCCGCGATTATCGCGAAATGCTGTTTCGTACTGATGAGGCCATGCGCGAGCATATTTCTGGCGTTATTTTATTCGACGAAACCATCCGCCAAAAAGCAGCAGACGGCACACCATTGACGCAACTGATCACTGATGCCGGATCACTGCCCGGCATCAAAGTTGATGCTGGTGCCAAAGCCATGGCCGGACACACTGGGGAAATGGTGACCGAAGGGCTGGACGGCTTGCGCGAACGCCTCAGCGAATATCACGCGCTGGGCGCAAAATTTGCTAAATGGCGCGCTGTTATCAACATTGCCGATGGTCTGCCGAGCACCGCGTGTCTGACAGCCAACACCCATGCACTGGCGCGCTATGCCGCGCTATGTCAGGAAGCCGAAATCGTGCCAATCGTTGAGCCTGAAGTGATTATGGATGGCGCCCATACGGTTGAACGCTGCTATGAGGTTACCAGCGCCGCTTTGACTGCGCTCTATAGCCAGTTGGGTGAACAGGGTGTTTATCTGGAAGGCACAATTTTGAAGCCGAACATGATTGTTTCTGGCACGCAAAACCCTGTTCAGGCAGGTATTGAGCAGGTGGCCGAAATGACGCTAGACTGCTTCCACAAATGTGTTCCGCAGGCCGTGCCGGGCATTGTGTTTTTGTCCGGCGGGCAATCCGACCTCGACGCGACAGCGCATCTTGATGCGATGAACAAAATCGGCGGTTTGCCTTGGAAGCTCAGTTTTTCGTACGGACGCGCATTGCAAGCAGCCCCGCTAAAAGCATGGTCGGGCAAGCCCGAAAACATTGCATCGGCACAAGCTGCTTTCGCGCATCGGGCGAAAATGAACTGGCTTGCAGCGCAGGGCACTTGGTCGGCAAACCTCGAAGGATAATAAGCGTTTTATCTAGCACCTGTTTGTAGCACCAAACAAAAACTCGACATTGCCTTGCGGCCCTTCAATGGGGCTTTGGATAATGTCTTTGGCTTTCCAATCTGGATAGGTTTTGCCAAACCATGTCGCGAAGTCTTGGCATACGCGCACATGAATTTCCGGGTCACTTACCACGCCATTTTTTCCGATAGCTGATCGACCAGCCTCGAATTGCGGCTTAATGAGAGCCACCATCCAGCCGCCGGGCCGGATCATCGAGATGGCAGGCGGCAACACCAGCGACAAACTGATAAAACTGACATCGCAAACCAGACAATCAAGCTCTTCACCGATCTGGTCTGGGGTTAATGCACGGGCATTGATGCCTTCCATGCTTGTAATTTTGGGGTGCGCGCGCAAGGCACCATGCAACTGGTCATGCCCGACATCGATGGCGTAAACATGGCGCACATCCCGTTTCAGCAAAACATCGCTAAACCCGCCGGTCGATGCACCGAGATCAATCGCGCATATGCCAGCGGGATCAAAACCGAAAATATCCAGCGCATGCGCCAGCTTGATACCGCCCCGCGAGACATAATCATGTTCGGCGTCGCTTATGTTGATTTCTGCCATAGCGCCAACCATATGCGCGGCCCGCGTGATCACTTGGGTATTCACAGATACGCGCCCGGCCTTAATTGCCGCCGTTGCGCGGGCACGGCTGTCGAAAAAACCGCGCGCCACCAATAAAACATCAAGGCGGGACTTGCTGGCTGTCGACGGGCTCACCTCAGGCGCGTTTTGGTAGTGTCGGTTGCGCCGAACCTTTGCCCATCAGCTCGCAAACCTGAGCAAAAATCTGTTCGCTGTTCAACCCAGCCAAATCATACATGTTTGACGGTGTGTCATGATCAATGTAGCAATCTGGCAAAACCAGTGACCGGAATTTCAAATTGCCATCCAAATGACCGGCACTACTCAGATAATGCGCGACATGTGATCCGAAGCCACCAATAGCACTCTCTTCAATGGTTATAAGCGTTTCATGCTCGCCAACCAAACGCGCTATCAAGTCAACATCCAGCGGCTTCATAAATCGAGCATCAACCACACTGGTCCGCCAGCCCTCAGCATCCAACCTTTCGGCAGCAAGGATAGCTTGTTCGAGACGTGTGCCATAACTCAAAAAGCATATACGCCCACCTTCACGGATGATGCGCCCCTTACCAATTTCCAGCGGTGTGCCGCGCACGGGTAGCGCTAGCCCGGTCGCCTCACCACGCGGATAGCGCAAGGCCGACGGGCCGTCATCATAGGCGACCTGCGTGGCAACCATGTTCATCAGCTCAACCTCGTCGGCCGCTGCCATCAGAGTCATGTTCGGCACGGTGCCCAAATATGCCGGGTCAAAAGAGCCAGCGTGTGTCGGCCCATCGGCACCGACAAGCCCAGCCCGGTCAATGGCAAAGCGCACAGGCAGGTTTTGCAATGCCACGTCGTGAATAATTTGGTCATATGCCCGCTGCAAGAATGTCGAATAAATAGCCGCGAACGGCTTAAACCCTTCAGTCGCCATCCCTGCCGCAAATGTTACGGCGTGTTGTTCGGCGATGCCGACATCAAAGCAGCGGTTAGGGAAAGCGTCAGCGAATTTATCAAGACCTGTCCCCGAAGGCATGGCTGCTGTTATGCCGACGACTTTATCGTCATGGCTTGCTTCTTCGATCAGTGCTTTGGCAAATACGGAAGTGTAACTTGGCGCGGCCGGGGACGATTTAGATTGAACCCCGGTTACGACGTCAAACTTGCTGACCCCGTGATACTTATCGCTGGCCGCTTCAGCGGGCGCGTAGCCATGGCCTTTCTTCGTAACCACATGGATCAGTGTCGGGCCATCGCCGGTTTTGCGCACATTTTGCAGAACCGGCATGAGGTGCTCAAGATTATGCCCGTCTACGGGGCCGACATAATAAAAACCCATTTCTTCAAACAAGGTGCCACCCGTGGCGAGCCCGCGTGCATATTCTTCAATTTGGCGGGCCTTTTCTTCAATGCCGTCGGACAGAAAACGCGTCAGGCCTTTGGCGAGGCGGCGTACCGATTTATAGGTCGTGCCAGAAAGCAGGCGCGCAAGATAAGCGCTCATCGCGCCCACAGGCGGGGCGATCGACATGTCGTTATCGTTCAAAATAACAATCAGACGGTTTTTCAGCGCACCTGCATTATTCATAGCCTCATACGCCATGCCCGCGCTCATGGCACCGTCGCCAATGACGGCAATGACATGGTTGTCTTTTTCCATAAGATCGCGCGCGACAGCCATGCCCAGAGCGGCCGATATTGATGTCGAACTGTGCGCCGCACCAAACGGATCGTATATGCTTTCCGCCCGCTTCGTAAAACCAGACAGCCCCCCACCCTTGCGTAAGGTGCGGATGCGATCGCGTCTTTGTGTCAAAATTTTATGAGGGTAAGCCTGATGGCCAACATCCCAGATGATCCTGTCATCGGGTGTGTTGAAAACATGATGTAACGCGACGGTCAGCTCGACCACGCCCAGCCCCGCGCCCAGATGCCCGCCTGTTTCTGACACGGCAGAGATTGTCTCAAGGCGCAGTTCATCCGCCAGCTGACGTAAATCTTCAGGTGGCAATTGCCGCAGATCAGCAGGATCTTTAATCCGATCCAAAAGTGGCGTTGAACTAACCATATTATTCCTAACTACAAGAACCGCGTTTGTATCAGTTTCGCCGCTGAATAACAAACGTAGCAGCATCGCGCAACAGCCCAGCTCTTTCGCCAAAAATATCCAGATAACCCACGGCCTGCTGCGATAATTGTAGAGCTTGTTCGCGGGCGCGTTCCACTCCCAGCAGGGAAACAAATGTGCTTTTTTCCTGGGCTATATCCTTGCCGGCCGTTTTACCCAGCAAGGCCGGATCACCCACAACGTCTAGCACGTCATCGGCAATCTGATAGGCAAGACCAATATCATGCGCGAAACTAGCAAGTGCTTGGCGTTCAGATGCTTCCGCATTTCCCAAAATAGCCCCCGCATCGACCGCATAACTGATAAGCGCCCCGGTTTTCATTTTTTGCAGCCGCGTCAGCCCGCCCGCATCCAGGGCATCTTGCGCAGCCGTCATGTCGATCATCTGCCCACCAACCATGCCTTGCATGCCCGATGCGCGCGCCAACCCTGCAACCAGTTCTAGGCGCACAGTAGCATGTGCATGCGTAGCCTCATCGGACAGAATTTCAAACGCAAGGCTCATCAGCGCGTCGCCTGCCAGCACCGCCGTCGCTTCGTCAAAGGCTTTGTGAAGGCTCGGCTTGCCGCGCCGCATATCGTCATCATCCATACACGGCAAATCATCATGAATAAGAGAATAGCAATGAATGCACTCGATAGCGCTCGCCGCGCGTTCCGTAGCCGTTTCGGCAACATCGAAAATGTCGGCACTCGCCATACACAGGAATGGACGAAACCCCTTGCCACCGCCTAGCGCCGCGTAGCGCATTGCTTCATATAATCGTCCCTCATGACCATC
>DKNW01000085.1:3324-4483 GCA_002469805.1 Rhodobiaceae bacterium UBA7378 | reverse complement strand
AGCTATGCCGACCATCAAGACACGGACGCCGCGCACCAGCTTGTCACCAGCCATTTGCGCCTTGTTGCCAAAATCGCCATGGGGTATCGCGGCTATGGCCTGCCCCTTGGCGAGGTTATTCAGGAAGGCAATGTCGGGTTGATGCAAGCGGTCAAAAAATTCGACGCCGAGCGCGGGTTTAGGCTGGCGACCTATGCGATGTGGTGGATACGCGCCTCCATTCAAGAATATATTTTGCGAAGCTGGTCGCTGGTGAAAATCGGCACGACGGGAGCGCAGAAAAAACTGTTTTTCAATCTACGAAAAATTAAAGGCCAGATTGATGCTATTGATGGCGGGCAGTTAACGCCCGAACAAGTGACAGAGATTTCTGACCGCCTGAATGTGTCGCCCGAAGATGTCGAGCAGATGGACGGGCGCATGTCCGGCAGTGATCGCTCGCTCAATGCGCCGATTTCACATGGCGAGGATGACAGCGGCGAATGGCAGGACTGGCTGGAAGATGACCGCGAAGACCCCGAAGCGGCGCTTGTTGTCAGTGATGAAATGGATGTACGCCGCGAGATGATGCAACAGGCGATGTCGGTTTTGAATGAACGCGAAATTGATATTTTAACGGCGCGCCGCCTGAGCGAACCCGCCGCCACGCTGGAAGAACTGAGCCAGAAACATGATGTGAGCCGCGAGCGCATCCGCCAGATTGAAACCCGAGCTTTTGAAAAACTCCGCGACGCCATGGTCGCCGATAATGCCTCCCAAAATAACGGCGTCATCGAAGGCGAAGTGCTGGGCTAGTTTTTTATAATATTTTTTAACAGTATTATTCATTATTATTTTTCACCTGTGCATATTTACATGTTACTTTATCACTCACATCACAGAGAGTGACTTATGCGATATTTGTATTTAGGTTTAATGATTATGCTCATGGCAGGGTGCGCCTCAAATGGGCAAAACCCCGATACACCTTTCCGACATAATGATAAAAATCTAACATGTAGCGAGATTGAATCTGAGGCGACTGACATTTCGCCGTTTCATAAAACGAAACGGCTACGCGGGGCAAGGCGCACTGGGCTTTCCCTTCGGAAAAGCGAGTGCTTATAACCGGTGCCGGTTTTTTTGTGGTTTTTTATGCGGTTTGATTTTGACTTATTGA
>DKNW01000085.1:2094-2982 GCA_002469805.1 Rhodobiaceae bacterium UBA7378 | reverse complement strand
GGGGGTATGGCGAAATAGAACAGACTAGGCCTTTTGAATACGCCATATCGTCCGTGTGTCCCCCTTATGTAAGGATGGACAGGGGAGGCACACCATTCAGGTGACACCCTGCTCTTTGGGCGATGCGCAGCCCCCGACAAGCCCCCGACAAGCCCAACACCAGCTAAATACAGCCTAAACTTGCCTTAGCCCCCTCTTGCATCGCTTTCGCGGTTTTGGCATGCTCGTGTAACCAAAAATTCAAAGAATCCCACAAGGACACATCATGCAAAGCACTCTTCTCCTCATTATTGGCGTATATCTTCTCATGCTCCCCGTTATCGGCTTGTTGGGGCGGCGTATGTCTAAGGAGAAGACCTTAAAGGATTTCTATTTGGCAGGTGGTGGCTTGTCTGTCGTGCCGCTGTTTTTCACGCTTTACGCCACGCAATATAGCGGCAACACAATGTTCGGCTTTGCCGGCAATGCCTATCGTGAAGGGCCTATCATGTTCTTCTCTGCCGTGGGCATGGCGCTGGTGATAGCGTCTTACTGGCTGTTTGCCCGTCCCTTGCAGGAGCGCGCACACCAACACGGCTTCGTGACTCCGGCTGACTTCCTGCGCCATCGCTACAACAGTGCATGGCTGGTGCGAATGGTGAACATTCTGCTCGTCGCAACGCTGGCGAGCTATATTCTCACCAATTTTAAAGCTGTCGGTCTGCTTGCCGAACGCCTCACAGATGGCGAACTGCCCATGCTTTATGCCGTTCTTGGGCTGGCGATTGTGATGGCATTCTATGAAAGCTTGGGTGGGATGCGTAGTGTCGTTATGACGGATGTTATTCAAGGCAGCCTCCTGCTTATCGGCTGCCTCGGTGTGCTGACGGCAACCATTGTCACGTTGGG
>DKNW01000085.1:0-1766 GCA_002469805.1 Rhodobiaceae bacterium UBA7378 | reverse complement strand
GGAACAGATGCCCTTGTCTCTGCTATTGCCACCCACCCTGCCAATGAACAAGGCTTTTCCGAAAGGCAATGGACGCGGGGCATATCGGTGATGTTACTGTTTGGAACGGGCGTCGCCATGTATCCCCACGCTATTCAACGCATTTATGCCGCCAAAAACTGGACGGCGCTCCGCAACAGTTTCCGCTTTATGTTTATGGCGCCGCTTCTCACAACCGTGCCGATTATCCTGACCGCCATGGCGGCACATCAATTAATTCCCGGCATGGCAGATGCCGAAGCCGACCAAACCATTCCACGCCTGCTGTTTTTGCTGATAGATGAATTTCCGATGCTGAAAATCCTGCTCGCTTTGTTTATGGCGGCGGCAATAGCGGCGATTATGTCCACCATTGACTCGGCTCTGCTATCGCTCGGCTCAATCTTTACGCAAGATGTTTTCCGCCCGCTCGCACCTGAAACCTCGCAAGCGACACTCACCAATATCGGCAAAGGCCTGTCATGGGCGCTCATGCTGATGATGGCTGTTTTGGCGACCATGTTGCCACAATCAATTTGGAGTTTGATGGTTATTAAGCTTGAGATAATGAGCCAAATTCTCCCCGTTATGGTGATGGGTATTCACACACAAAAACTTTCCGCACGCCCGCTGATTGCAGGACTGCTGGTCGGGTGTGGCGCCACCTTTATGTTCAGATGGGGCGTGGATGTTGACCTTGGCGGCTGGCATGCCGGCATTGTCGGGCTGGGGATGAATATCGCAACAATCGCGGTGTTCTCACTGATTGAAAAAGCCCGCATAAAAGCGGTTTAGTCCTTAATCAGTCCTCAAACGGATCTTTGACCAAAATGGTGTCTTCACGTTCGGGGCTGGTAGACAGCAATGTCACCGTTGCGCCGATAAGCTCTTCAATGTAACGCACATAGCGCACTGCATTAGCCGGTAAATCAGCCCAGCTACGCGCACCAAAGCTGGTTTCGTGCCAGCCTTGTAGCGTTTCAAAAACCGGAACAATTCGCGCCTGCGCCGCCGCATCAGCCGGTAGCCAGCTAATCGGTTCGCCGTCCAGCATGTAACTGGTACAAATCTTGATCTCGTCAAAACCGTCCAGAACGTCCAACTTAGTCAGAGCAATACCGTCAATTCCGCCAGTCTGAACGGCCTGTTTGACCAACACCGCATCAAACCACCCACAACGCCGCTTACGACCCGTAACTGTGCCAAACTCATGCCCCCGCTCACCAAGCCTCTGACCAACTTCGTTGTCTTGCTCAGTCGGGAAAGGGCCTTCCCCCACGCGGGTCGTGTATGCCTTGGTAATCCCAAGCACATGCGACAGCGCCGACGGGCCAATGCCCGAGCCAATTGCCGCTTGCCCGGCAACCGTATTGGAAGAGGTCACAAAGGGGTAAGTCCCATGGTCAATATCGAGAAGTGTGCCCTGTGCGCCTTCAAACAGAATGCGCTTACCTTGGCGGCGCGCCTCGTGCAATAAGCGCCAAACAGGTTCTGCATAGGGTGTAATCTTATCCGCAACATCGCGCAGTTTTTGCAACAACGCATCTGCATCGGCATCCGGCTGACCAAAACCACGGCGCAACGCATTATGGTGTTGAAGCAAATGCTCAATCTTGGCAGGCAATGCATCAAGGTCAGTTAAATCGCGAACACGCAAGGCACGACGCCCGACTTTATCTTCATAGGCCGGGCCGATACCCCGTTTGGTCGTCCCGATTTTGCTACCTTCTGAGGCCGCACTTTCCCGC
>DKNW01000103.1:568-3647 GCA_002469805.1 Rhodobiaceae bacterium UBA7378 | reverse complement strand
CTGGTCAAGCTCGCTCTCGCAGGCACATCAGCTGAGCCGATCAGCGACCTTTTTGCCGGCCCGACCGCGATTGCATATTCGCAAGACCCGGTCGCGGCACCGAAGGTTGCGGCGAAGTTTGCCAAAGAAAACGATAATCTCGTGATCATTGGCGGCATTATGGACCAGACGGTTCTTGATGCAGATGGTGTGAAAAATCTGGCGTCGCTGCCGTCACTCGACGAATTGCGCGGCAAACTTGTCGGTCTGTTGCAGGCACCGGCCACGAAAGTGGCGGGCGTGTTGCAGGCTCCGGCGGGTCAGCTTGCTCGTGTGGTTGGCGCCAAGGCTGCACAGGGTGATGCCGCGTAAAGCGGTGAAATCCCGGATTAACCGATTGGAGAAAGAAAATGGCTGATCTTGAAAAGATTGCTGAAGACCTCTCAGCCCTGACCGTTCTGGAAGCGGCTGAGTTGTCAAAACTTTTGGAAGAAAAATGGGGCGTTTCTGCCGCGGCACCGGTTGCCGTTGCTGCGGCGCCTGCCGCCGGCGATGCCGGTGGTGAAGCCGCTGAAGCCAAGGACAGCTTCAGCGTCGTTCTGGCCGCTGCGGGTGACCAGAAAATTAACGTCATCAAAGAAGTTCGGGCGATCACCGGTCTGGGTCTGAAAGAGGCCAAAGAGATCGTTGAAAGCGCACCGAAGGAAATCAAAGAAGACGTGCCGACTGCCGAGGCCAATGAGCTGAAAGAAAAGCTCGAGGCCGTCGGAGCGACCATCGAACTGAAATAGTTCGATCGACAAAATTGGGGTGGTCGATGAACTGTTTTGTCGGCCACCCCGTATTGGCTTTAAGCACTTGTGCTGGGGCCCGGCCTTAATTTAGGTCAAAACACAGGTTTCCCCTATGGGGATTTTGAAATTGAGGACTACACATGTCGCAAGCCTATGCCGGTCGCAAACGTATCAGACGCTCATTCGGACGCATCCCACAAGTTGTGGAGATGCCCAATCTGATCGAGGTACAAAAATATTCATATGATCAGTTTTTGCAGGTGGAGTGTCCCACCGAAGGGCGCGACGAAGACGGCTTGCAAGCGGTTTTCAAATCCGTATTTCCAATTTCCGATTTCAGCGGCGCATCCATGCTGGAATTCGTTTCTTATGATTTCGAGCGCCCGAAATATGATGTCGAGGAATGTCAACAACGCGGCATGACCTATGCCGCACCGCTGAAAGTCACCTTGCGGCTGGTTGTGTTCGACATTGACGATGAAACCGGTGCCAAATCGGTCAAGGACATCAAAGAACAGGAAGTCTATATGGGCGACCTGCCGTTCATGACCGAAAACGGTACCTTTGTGGTCAACGGCACGGAGCGCGTCATTGTTTCGCAAATGCACCGCAGCCCGGGCGTGTTTTTCGATCACGACAAAGGCAAAACACACATGTCGGGCAAGCTGCTTTTTGCGGCACGGGTTATCCCGTATCGCGGCTCTTGGCTTGATTTTGAGTTTGATGCGAAAGACATTTTGCACGTGCGCATTGATCGGCGTCGTAAGCTGCCCGCCACAGTTTTGCTGCATGCGCTGGGTTATGCGTCTGACGATATTCTCAACATGTTCTATGACCGGGTGACCTATTCGCGCGGTAAAGATGGTTGGGTAACTGCTTTTAATCCCGAACAGCGGCGCGGCTCCAAACCGATTTATGACTTGATTGACGACAAAACCGGCAAGGTTGTTGTTGAAGCGGGACAGAAAATCTCGCCGCGTAAGGCCAATAAACTGGCCGAAGACGGGCTGAAAAATCTGCGCGTGAGCGATGATGAACTTTATGGCCGTTTTCTGGCTGACGAGCTGATTAGTGCTGAAACCGGTGAAATTTTTGCCGAAGCTGGCGATGAAATCACCGAGGAGTTGCTCGCTAAACTGACCGAGCTTGGCTATGCTGAGATCGATACGCTGGCAATTGACCCGATCAATCGCGGCCCGTTCATCCGCAACACGCTGGTTGTCGACAAATCATCCGACAAGCTGTCCGCGCTGGAAGAAATTTACCGCGTGATGCGTCCGGGCGAACCGCCAACTCCTGAAACGGCCCAGACATTGTTCGACGGCCTGTTTTTCGACAGTGAACGCTACGACTTGTCTGCCGTTGGTCGGGTGAAAATGAACATCCGCCTCAACCAAGAATGCCCAGACGATATTCGCGTACTGCGCAAAGAAGACATTGTTGGTGTGGTCAAAACACTGGTCGATCTGCGCGATGGCAAAGGCGATATCGATGATATCGATAATCTTGGCAATCGCCGCGTGCGGTCGGTGGGCGAATTAATGGAAAACCAGTACCGTGTTGGTCTGTTGCGCATGGAGCGTGCAATCAAGGAGCGCATGAGCTCGATTGATATCGACACAGTGATGCCGCAAGACCTTATCAACGCCAAACCGGTATCGGCTTCGGTGCGTGAGTTCTTTGGGTCATCGCAGCTATCACAGTTCATGGACCAGACAAATCCGCTATCCGAAATTACCCATAAACGGCGTCTTTCCGCGCTTGGCCCAGGTGGTCTAACCCGCGAACGTGCGGGCTTTGAAGTCCGCGATGTGCACCCAACGCATTATGGTCGTATCTGCCCAATTGAAACACCGGAAGGGCCGAATATTGGTCTGATTAACTCGCTGGCGACGTTCGCCCGCGTGAACAAATATGGCTTCATCGAAAGCCCCTACCGGAAAGTCGAAAATGGCCGCGTGACCGACGAGGTGGTTTATCTGTCGGCCATGGAAGAGGCACGCTTTCGCGTGGCTCAGGCGACGATCACAATCGGCGGCAATGGCGCCATTGAAGAAGACCTCATTAACTGTCGTGTGAACGGCGATTTTGAAATGGTACCGCCGGAAATGGTGGACCTGCTGGACGTGTCACCGAAACAGATCGTTTCGGTTGCGGCGGCGCTGATCCCGTTCCTCGAAAATGATGACGCGAACCGCGCACTCATGGGCTCGAACATGCAGCGTCAGGCAGTGCCTACGCTGAGGACTCAAGCGCCACTCGTGGGTACCGGTATGGAGCGCTACGTAGCGCGTGACTCTGGTGTC
>DKNW01000103.1:0-330 GCA_002469805.1 Rhodobiaceae bacterium UBA7378 | reverse complement strand
GCAGCGTCAGGCCGTGCCCCTGCTTCAAGCCGAAGCACCGTTGGTCGGGACGGGCATGGAAGAAGTAGTTGCCCGCGATTCCGGCGCTGCGATTTCGGCACGCCGTGCAGGTGTGGTTGATCAGGTGGACGCTACGCGTATTGTTATTCGGGCAACGGAAGAGACCGACGCCTCTAAATCTGGCGTGGATATTTACAATCTGCGCAAATTTCAGCGTTCCAATCAGTCCACATGCATCAACCAGCGACCGCTGGTTCGTGTGGGTGACCGGGTTGAAGTTGGCGACGTCGTGGCTGATGGGCCGTCGACCGAACTGGGCGAATTGGCGCT
>DKNW01000094.1:3271-23218 GCA_002469805.1 Rhodobiaceae bacterium UBA7378 | reverse complement strand
ACCAAATCGGGCATTATGGTTGGCCTAGGCGAAACGCGCAGCGATGTTATGCAGGTGATGGACGATATGCGCGCCGCTGATATTGATTTCATCACTATCGGGCAATATTTGCAGCCGACCCGCAAGCACGCGACAATTGATCGGTTTGTGACGCCCGACGAGTTCGACGCCTATGCAACCACGGCCCGGGCGAAAGGATTTTTGATGGTGTCAGCAACGCCTTTGACCCGCTCATCCCACCATGCCGATGATGACTTTGAAAAGTTGAAGGCGGCCCGGTCCTCCAACAGCCGTTAGATACATGCAAGATATTAGCCTTAAACGCGTCAGCCCTTATGGTGCTAGGCAAATGTTCGATCTGGTTGCAGACGTTGACCAGTATAGCGCGTTCATTCCCTATTGCACGGCGTCGCGGGTGCGGCAAAAGAAGGAAACCGATGGTGGGGCAGAGATGCTGGCTGATCTTTTGGTTGCATATAAATTCTTGCGCGAGAAATACGCCAGTTCCGTGATGCTGACCTATGAGCCGCTGACAATCACGGTCAACCAGGCGCAAGGCCCGTTCAGTCATTTGTATAATCGCTGGACATTTACCGACACGCCTGACGGCTCAGTTATCGATTTCGAATTACAGTTCAATTTTTCGGTGCCGCTATTGCGCCGCATAATCTCCCCACTTATGGGGCGGGCCGTATCGAAATTTGTTGATGCGTTTGAAACCCGCGCACACGCGATTTATAGGCCAGACCAACCTAGTTCTTGAGGCGGTCCAGCAGCATATCCGTTGCAGCATGCACGGTGGCGATCCGTACGGCTGAACGCCCAATATCGCCGAACTGGCAACATTGATGGATCACGTCATCCTTCATGGCCGTTGCCATATGCACGGTACCAACTGGCTTATCATCTGATCCGCCTCCGGGACCGGCAATGCCTGAAACCGCGACGGTGAGATGGGCTGTCGTCATATCGAAAGTGTTGCGTGCCATGGCGCGGACTACGGCTTCACTGACGGCGCCATGCTCTTTCAAAATATCAACGTCAACGCCTAGAACTTCACGCTTGGCGCGGTTCGAATAGGTCACAAAGCTGCGTCCGATGACGCTGGATGAGCCAGGAATTTCGGTCAACAAGGCGGCGATCAGACCGCCCGTGCATGACTCGGCGGCGGCAATCCGTAAGTGCCGTTCACGACCAATGCTCAAGATTTCTTCTGCTTTGCCCATAAGCTGTGTGTCGAACATAGGGAGATACCTTTCTTGCTGCGCCTAATATATACCGTAAATTTGTGCGGCCAGAATTACAAGGATGGCCCAGCCGCCTGCGAAAATATCGTCTAGCATAATGCCGTTTGCGCCTTTGAGGGATTTATCTGCCCAGCTCGCCGGCCATGGCTTTAAGATATCAAACAGACGAAACAACAAGAATGCCGCCAGCAATGCTGGCATTGTTGTTGGCACAAAGGCCATGACCAGCCACATGCCGGCCACCTCATCAATGACAATGGCGCTGGGGTCGGTGTCTGACGCATCGGCTTTGGCCCATTCTCGCGCTGCCCAAAAGCCGATGAGATAGGCTACAATGCTCATAAAGACTAGCGTTCTTGATGGCACATAGCTGAGCGCAACAAGCCCGACGCCGAACGCCGCGAGCGACCCCCATGTGCCTGATGCAGGGCGAATTAATCCGCTGCCAAAAAATGTTGCTGCGAGCGCGATGGGCGAGAAAAACCTGATCCCCGTCGGCAGAGTGTGGAAACGCATGGCTAGGCTCCCTTATGTGAAATAATGGTTGCCAATGCTTGCACGGCAATACCTTCGCCACGGCCGGTAAATCCAAGGCCTTCCGTGGTTGTTGCCTTAACCGATATAGCGGATATGTCGAGGTGTAAAAGCCGGGCAATATTGCGTCGCATATCGGCGCGGTGTGGGGTGATTTTTGGTGTCTCGCAAATAATTGTAACGTCGATATGGACAATGGCATTGCCAGAAGCTGTAACCCGGGTTGCAGCGTGAGATAGAAAGTCGACCGAAGCGCGGTCTTTATTGGCTGGGTCGGATGGCGGAAAATGGTCGCCAATATCGCCATCGGCAATTGCGCCGTAAAGCGCGTCGGTTATGGCGTGCAAAACAACATCCGCGTCTGAATGGCCGATAATACGCCGGTTATGGGGAACGGGCAGGCCACCGAGTGTAATGGTATCGGCGGAGCCCTCCTTGTCGAAGCGGTGCACGTCAAACCCTTGACCCATGCGCGTGATGGTTGGTGCGGCCAGTGCGGTCTGCGCAGATGCGCGCGCGAAATCTGCCTCATGGGTCATCTTTATGTTGTCGGGATCACCAGCTACAAGCGATAACTGCATCCCCGCAAATTCTGCGACAGCTGCGTCGTCTGTTAAACCGGGCGGGGCGCTGCGATGCGCCGCCAGCAAGGAAATGAAATTAAAGGCCTGAGGTGTCTGCGCACCCCACAAACCGTCGCGCGATACAGTTTCTGTAATTTTCCCGTTTTCAGCACGTTTCAACGTGTCCGTCACAGCAATCGCCGGAATTGCGCCATGCGCAGAGCCAAGCCCCGTGAGACACCGGTCGATCAGCGTAGCGCTGATATAGGGGCGGGCGGCATCATGTACAAATACCTGTCGTGGCGCGTGCCGATGTAATGCTTCAAGACCGGCGCGTACGCTGTCCTGTCTTTGCGCGCCACCGCAAACATGGTCAAATATTTTTTCTTTGTTATTCAGAGTTTTAATCGAATTATTATAAAGTTCAATATCATCAGGATGGATGACCACCTGAACATTATCTATCTGCGGATGATCGATAAAAGCCTGCATGCTCGCTGCAAGTACCGTTAGTGTCGGATTTTCGGGCAGAGCGCGATACTGTTTTGGCAGGCCTGCCCCAGCCCGATGTCCGCGTCCGGCGGCCACGATTAAAGCCACATTTGTAAGGCGTTCTGCGGATTCCATGGCACTAATGTAACGACTTCATTGTCATCGCGCGATTGTTTTTTATCAGTACTTGATTTAGCACAAATTTGCCTGCATTTTAGGCACGCTTCGAATTTTGGAGGAATTGCCTAAAATATGGTCATTTCAGTTGGTGATATCAATCTTAACGGGCAAGTACTTCTGGCACCCATGTCTGGCGTGACTGATTTGGCGTTCCGGCGCAGCGTCGCTGCATGCGGTGCAACGATGGTAGTTTCCGAGATGGTGGCAAGTGAAGAGCTTGTGCGGGGGCGGCGCGATGTATTATTGCGTGCCGAAGGGGCAGGGCTTGCCCCGTTCACCATGCAGTTGGCCGGGCGTGAGGCCCACTGGATGGCACAAGGTGCGCGATGCGCGACCGAAGCCGGTGCTGACATCATAGATATTAATATGGGTTGTCCTTCACGTCAGGTTACGGGTGGGCTGTCGGGGTCTGCGCTTATGCGCGATGAGGCCCTCGCTGCCGATTTGATCGCGGCAACGGTTAACGCGACGCCGCGCCCGGTAACGCTCAAAATGCGGCTCGGCTGGGATGAAAATTCGTTGAATGCTCCCGTTCTGGCGCGTATTGCTGAAGACCTTGGGGTGGCGATGATCACCGTGCATGGCCGCACGCGTTGCCAGTTTTATAAAGGCACAGCAGATTGGCAGGCCATTCGCGACGTGACACAAGCTGTTTCGCTGCCGGTGATTGCCAATGGTGACATCATCGATGGGGAAAGCGCCGCCAAGGCGCTGGACCAATCTGGTGCCGCCGGCGTCATGGTCGGGCGGGCCGCAGTCGGCAGACCTTGGTTACTGGCGCAAATACAAACCTATCTAGATCGGAAAATATGGCCCGCGGCCCCGTCCCCCAATGCGCGGTTTGAGGTGTTTCGCCGCTGGTATCTCGATACGCTTGATCTCTATGATGAAGGTCATGGCGCACGGGTTGCGCGCAAACATCTTGCAGGCTTTATCAATGATTTTTGTGCCGTCGATGCCGAAGCTCGAAAATGGCGCGGACAAGTTTGCCGGTTGCACGCACCGGATGCGGTTGTCGACGCCATGTATGACATGTTCACGCGTGGCCATGAAGCCGAGGTCGCTGCATGAGTGTTCAGATAAACGAGCGTCTCATTCTTGATAGCATGCCGCAGCCCGTGCTCGCGGTAGATCTTGACCAACGCATTTCGTATGCAAACTTTGCAGCCCAGGAGTTTTTCAGCGCAAGCATATCGAGCCTGCGTAAGCATACGGTGGAAACGCTGATGCCATTTGGTAGCCCTGTGATTAATCTGGTCGAGAATTGTCTTATCAACCGGTTTAGTTTTAATGAATATGGGATCGATCTTAGCGCCCCGCATACCGGACCAGATAGCATTGTCGACCTGCATGTTGCGCCTTTTGAAGATAGCGAAGGCGCGGGGTTGGCCTTGTTGGTTGTCCAGCCGCGGTCCCTGGCGCACAAAATTGACAAACAACTGACCCATCGCAGCGCGGCGCGCTCGGTGAGTGCAATGTCGGCTATGCTCGCACATGAGATTAAAAACCCGCTCTCGGGTATCAAAGGTGCTGCGCAATTGCTGGAAAGCGATGTTAGCGAGGACAATGTTGAACTCACACGGCTGATTTGCAGTGAAACCGAGCGCATCGCAGGCCTCGTTGATCGATTTGAGCAGTTTTCGGAGACACCGGTTGACCTCAATACGCCTATCAATGTGCACGCGATTTTGGAAAACGTGCGTATGTTGGCCAAAAATGGTTTTGGAGCTCACGTTAATTTTGTCGAAAATTACGACCCGTCTTTGCCCGATGTTCTGGGCAATAAAGACTTGCTGACCCAAGTGTTTTTGAACCTTGTTAAGAATGCGGCAGAGGCGGTTGATAAACGCAAAGGTGAAATCCAGCTATGTTCGGCGTTTCGCCCAGGTATCCGTCTGGCGCTGCCGGGGCGGGCAAATCCGATCCGTCTGCCGCTTGAATTTAGCGTGATTGATAATGGTCTTGGTGTGCCGGACGATATCAAAGCGCACTTGTTCGACCCTTTCGTGACCACAAAATCCAACGGCACAGGGCTTGGGTTGGCTCTGGTTGCTAAAATCATCGGCGATCATGGTGGAACAATTGAGTGCGACAGCACACGCGAGCGCACAATTTTCCGGGTGCGGCTGCCAATGGCGGTCGCTGTATCGGACGAGAAAGGTCAGATTCATGAGTAAGGGCACAGTTCTAATTGCAGACGACGATAAAGCAATCCGTACGGTGTTGTCGCAGGCGCTGGCGCGCGCAGGTTTTGATGTTAAAGTCACCGGCACAGCTTCCTCGCTCTGGAAATGGGTAAGTAATGGTGAAGGCGATGTCATCGTCACTGATGTTATGATGCCGGATCAAAATGCGTTTGACTTGATACCGCGGATCAAAAAATTCCGGCCCGATGTGCCGATCATCGTTATCAGCGCGAAAAATACGTTAACGACAGCAATCACAGCGGCAGAGCGTGGCGCGTTTGAATATCTGCCCAAGCCGTTCGATCTGGGCGCGTTGACGGGGCTAGTGGCGCGCGCGATGGAGTTGCCACGCTCGCAAAACGAGGCGGTAGATAGCGAAGCCGAGGAAGATCAGAACCTCCCGCTGGTTGGTCGGTCGCCCGCGATGCAGGAAATTTATCGTGCTGTCGCCCGTTTGACGCAAAACGATTTGTCGGTTCTTGTCACCGGTGATAGCGGGACAGGTAAGGAATTAATCGCGCGCGCACTGCATGATTACGGGCGGCGCAAACACGGGCAGTTTGTGGCTCTAAACATGGCTGCCATTCCGCGCGAACTGATCGAAAGCGAATTGTTTGGGCACGAAAAGGGCGCGTTTACCGGCGCTAGTCAGCGCATGGCGGGGCGTTTTGCGCAGGCTGAAGGTGGCACGTTGTTTCTCGATGAAATCGGTGACATGCCGATGGAAACCCAGACCCGGCTTTTGCGAGTTTTGCAGGAGGGTGAGTTTACCACCGTCGGCGGACGCCAACCCATTAAGACCGATGTCCGGATTATCGCGGCGACGCACCAGGATTTGCGCCAGTTAATCCAGCAAGGACTGTTCCGCGAGGATTTATATTTCCGGCTGAATGTTGTGCCCGTGCGGGTGCCGCCGCTGCGCGAGCGTCTTGAGGATATTGACGATCTCGTACGCCATTTTGTAACGCTGGGTCAGCGGGAGGGACTGCCGCAAAAAGGTTTTGAAGCGGATGGTTTGATGGTTATGCGCGAGTATGACTGGCCGGGCAATGTGCGCGAGTTGGAAAATCTCGTGCGGCGCATATCAGCTCTGTATACTGAAGACGTTATTACCGCCGATATTGTTCGCATGGAATTGAATGAAGTGCCGGATACGGTGGCTGTGCCGACGGTTAGACAATCGGAAAATCTCGGCGACAGTTTGGTGTTTCATTTGAGTAATTATTTCTCAAGTCACGGGCAGGGTTTGCCACCCAATGGCCTTTACGATCGGGTGCTGCGTGAGGTGGAACGCCCATTGATTGAACTTAGCCTTGAGGCCACCCGCGGCAATCAAATCCGCACCGCAGAATTGCTCGGCATTAACCGCAACACGCTGCGGAAAAAAATCCGAGAGCTTGGCATAGATGTTTTGCGTGCACCGCGCTAAAGGCCCAAACATCGTCTAATATCTTGTGGCGGGCATCTTGTCCGGCGGACATCCAGCCCATAGGATACACGATCAAAACTTAGGGGAGAGAGCTAATGGGAAACGGACCGCTAAACGGCGTAAAAATTATTGAATTTGCAGGCATCGGGCCGGGTCCGTTCTGCGCCATGTTGCTGTCGGATATGGGCGCTGACGTTTTGCGGATTGACCGCAAGGGCGCACATGGTGGGTCGCCAAACGATATCACCAGTCGTGGCCGTCGGTCGGTAGCGTTGGACCTGAAAAAATCCGAAGGCATTGAAGCGTGCTTGAAACTGGTGGAAAGCGCCGACATCTTGCAGGAAGGTTTTCGCCCCGGCGTTATGGAACGGCTAGGCCTTGGACCGGATGTCTGCCTTGCGCGTAACCCAAAGCTGGTTTACGGGCGAATGACAGGCTGGGGCCAGACTGGACCGCTGGCGCATGCGGCGGGTCACGACATTAACTACATTGCACTCACGGGCGCACTTGCTGCGATCGGTCGTGATGAAGCGCCCGTACCGCCATTGAATCTGGTTGGCGATTTTGGCGGTGGTGCGCTCTATCTTGCAATGGGCATTTGTGCGGCGTTGTTTGAAGCCCAGCGTTCGGGGCAGGGGCAGGTCATAGATTGCGCCATGACCGATGGTGCAACTTCGCTCATGACAATGTTTTATGGCATGAAAGCCTCTAACTTCTGGTCGACGACACGCGGCGTGAACATGCTTGATGGCGGGGCGCATTTTTATGATGTGTACGAAACGGCAGACGCGAAATTCATTTCGCTTGGCTCAATCGAGCCACAGTTTTATGCGCTGTTGCGGGAGAAAGCTGGTCTTGATGATGCCGGGTTTGATGCTCAGATGGATCGCGGGCAATGGCCTGATTTGAAGGCCAAGGTTGCAGAAGCGATCAAAACCAAAACGCGCGACGAATGGGACGCGCTGATGGAAGGCACTGATGTATGTTATGCGCCGGTTCTAGATATGGACGAGGCAGCCTCGCATCCGCATAATCTTGCGCGTGAAACTCTGGTTGAACGCGACGGTGTGACCCAACCCAATGTTGCGCCACGATTTAGTCGTACACAAAGCGAGATACAAGGGCCGCCGCCCATGATCGGCGCGCATAATGAAACCGCCTTGCAGGCATGGGGGTTTGATGATAATGATCTCGAAACTCTTAAGTCAGCTGAGGCAATTTAGTGGAATTACAATGGCTTAGTTATTTTGGTTAAGCCACCACGTTTCCAAGCGCATGCCGTAAAGGCTATGGCGATATGGGTGTTCTAGCTGGGTCCAGCGTGCCACCCACTGATCGCTTGTATGATATAGCGGCACGAAATAATGCCCCGTCATTAGAGCTCGGTCGAGCGCGCGCGCTGCGGCGGTAAAAGCATCCGGCGTTGCTGCGGTGGTTAGAGCCGAGATCGCGGCATCTACGGCGGGGTTTTTGATTCCAGCATAGTTACGACTGCCATTTGTATCTGCGGCGGCACTGCCCCAATAATAGGCTTGCTCATTGCCGGGAGATAGCGAGGCGTAATAGTTATAAATGATCATGTCGAAATCAAAGGTCTGCAATCGCCGCTGATACTGGCTGGCATCAACGAGCCGTACAGACAAGGTGATGCCGACCTGTGCCAGCATGCGCCGATAGGCAAGCGCGAGGCGCTCATCTTCGCGGCGCTGCACAAGAAGTTCCAAATTAACCGGCGCGCCATTGGGTGCGCGCAATGTTTTACCGTCAAGTTGATAGCCAGCTGCTTCCAGAATTAGCAGCGCTTGGCGCTTAAGGTTACGGTCACGGCCAGAGCCATCGCTCACTGGCGGTTGATAGCCAATATCAAGCGCGGGTTCGGAAAGCCGGTCGCCAAGTATTTTGCGTTCGGCCGGTAGTGCGGCCCGCCCCGCGGCGCTCAAATCAGTATTGCCGAAATAACTATCCGTACGGGTGAACAGCCCGCCATAGAGAATTTTATTAGCCCATTGAAAGTCAAACATCAGATCCATGACCTGACGCACGGCAGACGGCGCCAATGCAGGGCGACGCGTATTCATAACAATAGCGCGCAGGCCCGACGGAGTGCCGAGCTGGATTTCTTGTTTGACGACACGTCCGTCGCGCGCTGCAGGAAAGGCGTAACCGCCCAGCCACCTTTGGCTATCCGTCTCTACCCAGATATCGACAAGGCCACTTTTGAAGGCTTCGAACGCGGCGCTTTGGTCGCGATAGTAATCGTCGACCAGCGTGATGATGTTGTGTCGGCCTTGCGTGACCGGCAGGTCAGCTCCCCAGTAATCGGGATTAAACTGAAACCTGACTTGCGCGCCGGGCGTTATTTCCTCCACGATATATGGACCCGATCCGATCGGGAACTGTAGCGTGGCGGCCTGAATATCGCGCGCCGCGTAAACATGCTTGGGTAGGATAGGCATTAGGCCGATGATCAGAGCCATCTCGCGGTCTGCGGTTTTTGGGTCAAAATGAAATGTGATGGTTGTGTCATTGGGGCGTTCAATATGCGTCACCCGTCCGTAATAATATCGGTGATTAGGCCGTCCTTTATTCTTCAGTATTTCCCATGTGAACGCCACGTCTTCAGTTGTCACCGGCTGTCCGTCAGAAAAGCGTGCCTTCGGGTTCAGGGTAAACCTAACAAAGCTGCGGTCAGGCGGCGTGAATACCTCTTCGGCAAGCAACGGGTAGAGCGAAAAGGCTTCGTCATAATTGCGTTCGAGCAGGCTTTCAAAAACCCGCTCGCGCAAGTTGCGCGCAACATTACCCCGCACGGAAAAAGGATTGAGACTATCAAAGTTTCCATACTGCGCTTGAACCAAGCGCCCGCCCTTTAAAGCCCGAACATCTGCGTAAGGGAAGGACGTAAAATCGACCCCAAGTTTTGGGGGTCCATGCATGGCCAACCCTTCGGCATGCGCTGGGAGGCCGCCTAAAAAGGCCATGGAAAGTAAGGCGAAAAGAAATGTCGTGCGCATTTTAATCCTGTCTGCCGGGCCAGATAAGGGTTCGGAACCAGCTGAGATAGTTATTATTCTTATGATTTAAGTAATGCAGGTAATTCATTGTTTTATTGTAATTTTTTATATCAGAAAACATGTTTTCTCGTGTTTTGAATTCCTGCGTGTCGTCCAGTTTTCGGATCTCACGCGCCGGATTACCAGCGGCAATAACATTTGCCGGAATATTGCCGGTAACTACCGAGCCAGCGCCGATCACGCTGTTGCGCCCGACGGTGACACCTTTACATATTTTGCAGCCTTCGCCGAGCCAAACATTATCTTCCAGCCGAACCGGGGCCAGCGGTCCGGGAGATGCCAGCCGGTCATAAATTTCATGCCAGTCCGCGTCTGAAATGTAGACCCGGCTTGCGATCATAACGTTATCGCCAATATCCACGGAACACGCGGACACAATTTGCAGGCCTGGCGTCAGCAACACATTATTGCCAATGCGAATGGTGCCAGTTTCGCCCTTGCCATCGGGCCAGGTGCACAGGCGTGACATTTGTCCGCGCGATGTTTGGATATGCACATTATTGCCCAGATGAATATCAGGCCCGTAAACTTCAAGCCGCTGCGGGCCGATGATTTCTAGCCCTGATCCTACGCTGTCAAATTGCGGCACGACCCGCCAGCGCGTGTACATCGCGCGACATGCATTGATCAGCAGACGTATCGAATAGGGTTTGTTGTCACGTCTCATCGGGGGGGTCGAGTGCCTGACGGTTCCATTTAAAACTTTTGTAATCCAGCTTCTTGAGCGTTAGTGGTTTGACGACATCGAAATAGGGTGACACGTCAAAATCGCGCGGCGTGAAAAGCGAGTGATGTCGAATGTGCAGCACTTCGCGCTGATTTTCCAGTGTTACATCCGGCAAAATCGGGTAGCCGACTGACTGAAAAGCCCGTGCTATAAGGGTTGAGCAGATAGCTTGCGAGGGTTCGCCGCTGCCAAGCGCAATCATGCGGCGGCGCCATTTAACCGGCACTGGCGGTTGCGGCAGCAAATAGCGTGCGAGATCAATGACGTTTTTCACATCATACGCCGTACCCAGAGCCGCGATCATATAGGCGACAACGGCGTCGCGGTCATCGGGGGTAATCAGGGTCGGGCGGCAAATACGCGTATTGTAGCCCAGATATTTGGTTAGCGAGCTGGCAACCGCCCCGCGCGAGACATCGGCTTCGATCAGGCAGGCGGGATACCCAAATTCGTCTGTCAGCGTATCGTTTTCGCCGATATATAGCGCCGCGTGCGACCATGTTGACTGGGTAAGGTATTTGATTGCCGTTGAAATGCGCTGATTGCCTTCAACCAGCAACACATCGCCGGGTTGAAGGCTGTCGCGCAGGTCGTTCAGCGGCACAAATTGGTGCGCTTGATAGTTTAGAACCGGTTTCTCGATATACCGGATGATGATTTGGCTCATAAAGCGGGTTAGGAAACGGATCATGTGGGGAGCCACCCAAAGGCGCCCGTGTTAATGGGTCTGGTTAACCCGAACGACATAGCGGTCCCCGTCGAAATCGTCGAAAATTTCTTCCACTTGTGGGTGGCGCACAGGTTCTGCACTGGTATCGGGGAGAAGATTTTGTTCCGAGACATAAGCGACATACTCCGTCTGCTCATTTTCAGCGAGCAGATGATAAAATGGCTGGTCTTTGCGGGGTCTGACTTCGGCCGGAATGGATAACCACCACTCCTCAGTGTTATTAAATGTGGGATCCACGTCAAAAATAACACCGCGAAACGGAAACAGCCGGTGTTTCACAACCTCGCCGATCTGGAACTTGGCTTTTTTCTCAATCATCATGACACCATCATTCGCAATTTTTCCATGCTTGTCTATACGCCAATACTGCTGAATGTGAAGTTAATGCCCCATATGCCCCGCATGAGGCACATTATAGGTCTGGTATTGACGATGATATAGGAACGCAAACCAACTTATGCCACAGTTATCCAGCTTTTATTCGGCTTTTGCCTGTGGACGACGCGCCCTCCGACGCGCGCGCGCAGGCTTCAGGCGAGCCAGCGATTAACAATAGGAAAAACGCCAGAAAACTTGAACCCCCGACCGCGATAAACGCATTTGTGTACCCACCGCCAAAGTCATAGATCGCACCGATGAGGATTGGGCCAAGCGCAACGCCGAAATTCATGATCAACTGGTTGTAGCTAAGTATGCGCGGGAAATCACGCGTGCCAAAAGCCCGCCCGATCAATAGCGGTTGCGACATCAGAATATTGCCGACCGTCACCCCGAAGAGCGCCGTTGCAATCAACACAAAGGTCTCACCACTAGCAAAGGCGATAACTGCCATAGATAAGCCTTGCGCGATGTAAAGACCCAGAACGAAGGGGTAAATACTAATCCTGTCCAGAAAAGTACCGCAAATCAGCCGGCCAGTGAACGAAAATCCCGCGACGAGCGAAAGACTGATGGCGGCTGTCGCCGGGTCAGCCCGTTCAAGCGCCCAGCTATACACATGGGCTATGGTGCCAACTTGGGTAAGGAGGGCGAATATCGAGGCGAAAGCACTGAACAGAAAAAACCGAGTGCGAACGGCCTGCGCTGCGTCAATGCCGTCAGCGCCTGGCACAAGTTCATCGTCGTTTGAGGCGTCGCCATCGGGTTGCAAATTCATACTGGCCGGATCTGGGCGCATAAAGAAAATGGAAACTGGCAGCATCAAAAAGATCAGAATGACAAAAAATGGACTACGCACGGCGGTGAGGCCTTCACTACCCATAAGCGCGGCCAGCACAGGTGTTAGCAGAATACCACCCAGTGACAGCCCAGACTGGGTAAGCGCCAGGGCCAATGCGCGACGCCGGACAAACCAGCGGGCGGCCAGCGTTGTTGAGGGCACAAGTGCAGTCATGGCATAGCCGAACCCCAAAACGATATAGAGCGCATAGAGATGCGTGAGACTTTGTATTTCGGGGATTGCGAAAAATGCTGCAGCCATCAGTATTGTGCCGGCGCTAATGGTGTAACGCATATCGAAGCGCGATATTAGTTCACCAACCGCTATGCCAGCCAATCCGGAGCTGAACAAAAACAGCGTATTGGCGGCCGAAACTTGAGCAACCGAAAAGCCGGTTTCGTTGACTATATTTTCCAGAAAGACGGACATGGCATAAAAAATCAGACCAGCGCCGATCATCAGGCAATACGCGGTGGCGGCGAGTACGGCCCAGCCGAAAAAGGGTTTAGATGCGGATTGCGACATTACTTGCCTCTGGCGTGTCGCGAGCGTGTCATGGTCTGATGCAGGTGCGACATGGCTAGGAAATCTGTTTCTTGAGCGAAGTTTGGCGTGCCGCCTAGCATCCGGCTGCCAGCCAATGCGATGACACGCGTTCGGCGGTTGAAATCTGACGTTATTTTATGCAATGAGTTTGTACCACCCTTATCTAGCTTGTGTCTGTAAAGGATTACCCGATGAAGCTGTACACCTCACCAATTGGCCCCAGTCCGCGTAGTGCGAAAATCCTGTTTTCGCTCAAAGACATCATGCCGGAGATTATCGAGGTCGATATACTGCGAGCGGAAAACCGGCAAACGGAATTTCTGAGCATTAATCCAGCCGGACAGTTGCCGTTTGTCGTGACGGAGGAAGGTATCACGATCGCTGAGTTATCTGCGATCGCCGAATATTTGGATGAGATCAAGCCTGACCCCTCCTTGAGCGGCCTTACGGCTACCGATCGGGCAGTGACACGTATGCGGATGCGCCAGTGCGATTTTCTGATTTTCGCGCCAATGGTGCTTGGCTATCGACATGGCGAGGGGCGCAGGTTTTTCGACGGGCGGATTATTTTGCACGATGAAGTTTCAGCCCCCGCCAAGCTTATCGCGCAAGAAGGTTTGGCATGGCTCGATCCGTTGTTGGAAAAGCAGGATTATATTTGCGGCGACATGCTGACCTATGTAGACGTCATTTTCTACACAACGCTTGCGTTTTTTGACAAGCAAGGTCAGTCGATTGACCCGTCTCTCAAAAACATTGCCGGGCTGATGGCACGCCTCGACACGCATGACGTTCTTGGAAAGGGAGCATGATGCGCGACTTACCAAAGGATCCGAAAAACATGCCTGAATCCGAGTTGGCCGATTTTATCGGCCGCAAGATCTTGGCGTTTGATACCGAAACCGGCCTTGTTGAAGTTGGTTTCACCATTCCTAAAATATTTTTAAACATGCAAGGGATTTTGCATGGCGGCGCATATGCGACCATGCTGGATACTGCGTGCGGCGTGGCGATACGCAGTCGCTTGGATATGGATAAATATGCAGGTCATTCAACGCTGGAACTTAAAACAAGTTATTTGAAGGCTGGCGCGCCAGGCAATTATGTCGCTAAGGGGCAGGTGCAAAGAATTGGAAAGTCCATCGCCTTTGCTGATGCGACCTTATACAATGCAGACAACGAACTGGTTGGCAGTGCGAGTGCAACTTTTGTTTTGCGTCCACGCAAACCAAGCTAAAATAGCTGATGTGATAATAGCTTAAGGGCGAAATTATAACAGACCGCTGAAAAAGCGGAGCGGGGGGATAACGTGAAAAAAAAATCAGGCGCATGGCGCTCGGTACTGGCTGTATTGGTGACGGTTCTATCTGTTGGTGGTGCATATTTTTTAGGCATGGTGATAGAGCTTTTTGGTCAGGAGCGAGACCCGGGCACAATAACTGGCGCTCCCTTGCCGAGCGTTTTGGTGCAAGCCCGCGAAGCTGAACAACAGGCGATTGCCCGCGGATTGGCGATAGAGACCGACAAACAAATCTTGTTTGGCGATTTGCATGTTCATACAACCAATTCAACGGACGCTTTTTTGTGGTCGCTACCGATTTATGGTGGTGAAGGCACGCACCCTCTGGCAGATGCCTGTGATTTCGCCCGTCACTGTTCGGCCATTGATTTCTGGGCTATCACGGATCACGCTGAAGCATCGACCCCTAAACGGTGGCAGGATGCAAAACAAAGTATTCGCGCCTGCAATGCGTTGGCAGACGGCACCGAAGACCCTGATCTTGTAAGTTTTATCGGGTTTGAGTGGACACAGGTCGGTCAAACGCCTGAGGAGCATTACGGTCATAAGAACGTTATTTTCCGCGACCTTGAAGACGCAAAAATAGCAAAGCGCCCGATTGCGTCGGGAGGCGTAACTGTGCAAGCGCTTCGCACACAGGGTAAGGATTTGGTGCCGTTGGCGCTGCCCGTTCTTGATTTTAGCAATCGTCAAGATTATTTCGACATTCGACGTTTCCTTCAAAACGCATCAGAAGTGCCATTGTGCGATGCCGATACGCCGGCCGACCAGCTGGACGCCTCCTGTTTCGAGGTGGCGGAGACCCCGGCTGAATTGTTTTCTAGTCTGGATGCGCAAGGTGTCGACCCGCTGGTCATTCCCCATGGCACAACTTGGGGTTTTTATACCCCCACCGGCACTACATTTGACAAGCACCTAAAGGCTGAGAACCAGCCCGACCGATATCGCTTGCTGGAAATCATGTCTGGCCACGGCAATTCTGAGGAATATCGTGACTGGCGTTCGGTTGACCTAGCAGAAGATGGTGTGTCGGGCACCTGTCCGGCGCCACGCCCAGACTATCTGCCAATGTGCTGGCAGGCTGGTGAGATTATACGCGATCGCTGTTTGGCCGCGGGGGATGATGCGGCGACGTGTGAAACGCGCGCGCAAGAAGCCCGACTTAATGCCGCAAACAGTAGCGTCGCGGCCCACCTCACCGTGCCAGGCACCAAGATCGAGGAATGGCTAGATGCTGGCCAGTGCCGCGATTGCTTTCTGCCGTCTTTCGGCTATCGGCCCGGTGGTAGTGCCCAATACGCGTTAGCCTTACAAAACTTCGATGATGAAGGCGCTCCAAAACGCTTTAATTTTGGCTTTATTGCATCCAGCGACAACCATCGCGCACGCCCTGGCACCGGATATAAACCCGTTGACCGGCTCCGCCAAACTGAAGCGGTGCGTCTGTCAGCCAGTTGGCGCGCGCGCGTGTTTCCCAAGGGAACACCTGCCGCCGAAACCAAGGTGATTGACCGCAGCACGCTTATGAATTTGGGCTTTGCAGCGACCGAAATGGAGCGACAGGCGAGTTTTTGGACGACGGGGGGCTTGGCTGCTGTGCATGCGCAAGGGCGGTCGCGCGATGCGATATTTGACGCCATGGAACGACGTGAGACCTATGGCACAAGCGGCGCGCGCATTTTGCTGTGGTTCAACACCAATGGCGGCACCCCCATGGGTGGCACAGTTCAAACGGGCAAAGCACCGGTATTTGAGGTGAAGGCGGTCGGCGCACATAAACAAAAACCGGGCTGTCCTGAAGATACGCTCGACCTGCTAGGGGCCGAGCGGATGCAAAAGCTATGTGCCAATGAGTGCTATAATCCCGATGACGAGCGTTTGCGGATTTCGCGTATTGAGATTATTCGTATTCGCCCACAAATCACAGCTGATGAAAAGGTTGAGGGGCTAATCGACGACCCTTGGCTGGTGCATGAATGTCCAATGAATAATGAGGGCTGTGCGTTCACGTTTTCGGATCCAGAATTCGCGCAAAGCGCACGCATGGCGACCTATTACGCCCGCGCAATTCAGGAGCCAACCGAACGGATCAATGCCGATAATCTGCGATGTACCTATGACGAAAACGGTAACTGCATCAAGCTAAACATATGCTATGGCGATGACAGGGTTGATGCCGAAGATGGTTGTACGCGCCCGATTGAAGAACGTGCATGGTCGTCCCCGATATTTGTCGAGTATCAGCGTTAGTTGGTTTAGCTAAGCCAGCTTTTCGGTTTGATTGTTTCATCGCCCAGCATGTCGGGATCGTAAATGCGTCCGCCGGCGGCTTCCTTTATAAGCTGACGGGCGGCCATAAATTCAGCGGGGCGGTTCACCGCTTCGACGCAAACAAGCTGTGTGCCGTCAAAGTGGAAAATGGCGAAGGCGTTATCGGCATAATTTCCCCGCAAGACGTGCCGGTCGGCCGTATCGGAAAGGCCGGCAATTTGTAGTTTCACGTCGTATTGATCCGACCAGAACCACGGGATCGCGGTGTAAGGGGCAGGTTGCCCCAAGATGTCTGATGCGACAGCCTTACCTTGTTCGATGGCATTGGGCACGCTCTCCAGCCGCAAGCGCCTGTCAAGCAGTGCATTAGGGTGGTTTGTACAGTCACCAGCAGCGTAAATATCTGGGTGGCTGGTTCGCCCAACTGCGTCGACCAGAACGCCGTTATCGACGGTAAGCCCGCCAGCATCAGCAAGTTCGGTATTCGGGATGATACCGATACCGAGCACAACGAGGTCTGCCGTCAACGTGTCGCCATTTGGTAGCGCGACACCTGATACGCTCGTGTCACCGATAAAGCCAGTGACCTGCGCATCGGTTAAAATCTCGACATTATTTGTCGTGTGCAAAGCATGGAAATAGTCTGAAAGCTCCGGCTTTGTAACGCGTTCCAGCACGCGCCCGGCGGTTTCGACAATGGTGACATCAACGCCAAGTTGACGGGCAGATGCCGCTGTCTCAAGACCGATATAGCCACCCCCCACCACAACCATTTTTGCGCGCGCGCGAAACTCTGGCTGCATGGCTTCGATATCGGCGATGGTGCGCAGGTCAAAAATATTCTCAAGGTCATGACCGGGTACAGGTAATTGGCGAGGACGACTACCTGTACAAATGACCGCCTTGGAAAATGATAAAAATGTGCCGTCGGCGCATGTCAACGACAGATCGTCGGGATCGAGATGTGTGACATATGTGTTGAGCCGAACATCGACATTGTTATCGGTGTAATAGTTATCGGGCTTCAAAAACAAACGATCGCGCTCAAAAGTGCCGTTTAAGAATTTTTTGGATAATGGCGGGCGTTGATAAGGCAAAAACGCTTCGCCACCAAGCAATGTAATCGCCCCATCAAACCCGCCTGATTTAAGGCTGGCAATGGTCTGGAGTGCGGCTTGGCCGGCTCCAATAATTGCGATGTCGCAGGAAGCAGGTTTGGTTGACGTCATAAGACGCATATGTAGTAGAAATCGCCGCGCCCCGCAATCTCATCGGTCAATGAAATGCAGGTAAATGGCGGTGGTTAAATAATTTTCTGGTCGCGCATATGGGCAAGGAACTCCAAAAGGAATTCTTTGAACTCAGCGTCCTCACCAAATTCGATGCCCATGAGATTGCGGTTTGCATCGATCCGAACAACGGTCGACTCGAGCATCCAGCCTTCATTGCCAGTTTTGTGCGGAAACACAATCTGGGTTTCAAGCACAGCGCCCATTTCAGGCGGATCACCCTTGAAGTTAACACCGGCCCCGCCTGTGCTTAGATCGACAATAGGCACATGCTCGCCATTGAGAAAAATATTAATCGGAACCTTGAAGCGGGCTTTTTTGCGTGTGGTCATAGTTCACTCAATAATCTAGCTAAGCGCGTTCGATAAATTTTGATGGCATGTCAAAGCAAAAGCCTTGGCCATATTGGTACCCAAGTTCCATCAGGTCGGCTGCGAATTCAGAATCTTCGATGCCTTCCGCGAGCAGGATGAGGGATTTGTTTTGACTGACTTCCATTAGTTCGCTGTGGTAGGGGCTCTCCCAGCCCTCCTTAAACCCACAAAGTGACCGGTCGCTTTTCACGAGGTCGAAGGGGAATGCGTCTATGTCTTTGGCGCGGATGACGCCGGTGCCGTAATCGTCAAGAGCGATAATCACTCCAAGGTTACGAAATTTGGTCACGCTACCGACGCAATCATGCAGCTCTTCGACGGTGAAAATTTCAGATAACTCAAGAACGAGTTGACGGTCATTCTGGGCGAACTTCGTTGCAAGGCTGGCAAGTTTTTCAACGGTAATTGCGTTTGAAAAATCGGTTGGCGTGACGTTCAAAAATACCCGCGGCTCGAAGGATTGCGGTTCAATGTCAAGATGTCTGGACAATAGGTCAACGATTTGTTGGGTAATGCGGGGATAGCGTTCGTCGCGGCATATGCCGGGAAAGAATTTGCCATTAGCGAGGAAGCGGTCGCCGTCATACAGGCGAATAAGAATTTCCGCACCCCAGACGGACTGATCTTTGAGCGCTACAATATTCTGCGAGGCCAGAAACCAGTTACCCTGATCAAACACCTCGAAGAACTCGTCATGAATACCCGACATTACCTACTCCCTTACGAATACTGACATTTAGCGGCAGTCAATACAAACCCCAACTTTTTTGGGCTTATCTTCGTGCCCTCGACAGTTAGCATGTTTTAGGAGTTTGTCATGAGTAAATCTGCAAAAGTCATCCAGCTGGAAGGTGCCACGCTGCGCCAGCAATTGCTCACACCAATTGCGACAATTTCTGACCATGTGTCTGAAATTTCACAATCTTTGCGTGCTGACGACATGTTGCACGAAGATCTGGGCCGCATCTCTGATGGTTGCCAGAACTTACGCGGGCAGGTTGGCGAACTGATTGAAGGTCAGGTTTTGATGAATACGCGCGAGGCGGGTGATCTCAGTAAAATTCGCCATGACCTGAAAAACCCCCTGAATTCAATTATCGGATATTCCGAGATTATTCTCGAAGAAAACGATAGCGAGCTTCCTGAGGGGCAGTTGACGCTGTTGCAGCATATTGTCGAACTGGGCGGCGAAATAAGCTCCACAATTGATACAGCGTTCCGCCACGCCGCCAATGAAGAGGCTCAAGCCGACGAAGAGGCTGCCATTGAGCGGTTGTTTGCGTCGCTCAATGAAAGCAGTTCGGGCATCACAATCAGAGATGAAATTGAGGGCAGCCCCATTTTGATTGTCGATGACAATCCTACCAATCAAGATATTTTGAGGCGCCGTCTCGAAAAGCACGGCTTCGATTGCATGCTAGCGGATAACGGCAATCAGGCACTTGCGATCATCGAAGAGCATAAGGTCGATCTTGTTTTGCTTGATCTTTTAATGCCGGATATGAACGGCATTGAAGTGCTGCACGCTATTCGCTCGATACCGAGCCGTCGTGAGTTGCCCATAATTATTGTTAGTGGCCTCAATGATGCGCGTGGCATTGCCAAATGTCTGTCGCATGGCGCAACAGATTATCTTGCCAAGCCCGTTGAGCCGCTAATTTTGGATGCAAAAGTTGTGTCGGCGCTTGAGCGGTTTGCCTATCGGCGCGAGCTGAACGTGCTGGCAACGACCGATCAGTTGACCCAGCTCCTTAACCGGCGGGCTGTGATGTCGCGCCTAGATGAA
>DKNW01000094.1:0-2973 GCA_002469805.1 Rhodobiaceae bacterium UBA7378 | reverse complement strand
ACCGGCGGGCTGTAATGTCGCGCCTAGATGAAATTCTCGGCGAGTTTCATGATGAAGAGAAACCATTCGGTATGATTTTGCTGGATATTGATTTCTTCAAAAAAGTGAATGACACATACGGGCATAATGGCGGCGACGCGGTGCTTCAGCAATATGCGGATTGTCTGAAAAATGTGATGCGCTCAACCGATCTTATTGGCCGTATGGGCGGCGAAGAGTTCATTGCCGTTGTTCAAAACACGTCGATCGAAGATTTTCACAATATTTGTGAGCGCGTAAGGGCTTCCGTGGAAGCCTTGTCATGCGAGCATGAGGGGCTCATCATCAAAGTTACCACCAGCGGGGGTACTTATTATTCGGATGAGTTGGAGACGAATATCAAAGAAATGATAAACATCGCCGATAAACGGCTTTACGGGGCTAAAGAGAGCGGGCGTAACCGTATTCAGCATTTCGATACAAAGGACGCTTAGATATGGCTCACATCTTAATTGTAGAAGACAACGAACTTAACCGGGACATGCTCTCACGGCGTTTGGAACGTCGGGGGTTTGAGGTCAGCATCGCTGTCGACGGTCAAGAAGGGCTGGATATGATTAAATCCAAGCGACCAGACCTTGTGTTGATGGACATGGATTTACCGATTATGGATGGCTGGGAAGCAACCCGTCAGGCCAAGAGCGACGGCGATATTAGTGCCATTCCGATTATTGCGCTGACCGCGCACGCATTGGCTGAACATCGCGAGCAGGCTGAGGAAGCCGGTGCGAATGATTTCGATACAAAGCCGATTGAAATGCCGCGCTTGATGGAAAAAATCGAAAAACTTCTTCCCTGATTCAGGCATCCCGTATTAAAGACACTTTCAACTTTCAAAAGCGCCATCGGTTGCGGTCGTTATCAGCTCTTTTGCCCGATTAAATTGCTGAGTAGGTCGGTGAGGCTATCTTCATGGTCGAGGTCGGTCTTGTTAATGATGCCGGCTGTATAGGCGTTCACCGTCTCGCTTTGCTCGGCGTCAAGCTCCATGCCTGAGAACACGATAATTGGAATATCTTTCAGATTTTCCAAACCATCGATTGAGCGCATAAACTCAAAGCCATTCATAACCGGCATGTCCAGATCCAGCGTAATCATAGAGAAATGTTCGTTCACCAAATTAAGCGCCTCTGCGCCGTTTTTGGCTTCTACATATTCCGCACCTTGAGCGGTGAGAACCCGCCCAATAATCTCGCGCGCGTCTGCGTCATCATCAACAACGAGAACCCGTGTTGTTTCCTCAAGTGAAATCCCCACTTCACGGATCGCATCAAGGAAGGTTTCACGATCAATTGGTTTGTGCAGGAATTTTTGAACGCCAGACATATCGGCATCTTTTTCGGCTTCGGTAACCGAAATAATGAATACGGGGATATCTGCCATTTCCGGATCGGATTTTAGCTGATCGAGAACCTTCCATCCATCCTGATCAGGCAGGTAAATATCAAGAAGGATAACATCCGGTTTTAGTGATTTCGCAAGTTCCAGACCCGAGCTACCTTTCAGCGCACCAGTCATTCGGAAGTTTTGCGATTTTAACATGCGGCGGATGAGGTCTTGTGTGCTGGTGTCGTCATCAACGATCAGAACCAGCGGGCCGCTATCTCCAATAATGTCAGAGTAGGCCGTCTCGTTCGCCACTTCCTGAATGTAACGCGGTACGTGAATGGTGAAAGTGGTGCCAACGCCATACTCGCTTTCAACGTCCAGACGCCCGCCCATCATCTGAATGAGGCTGGTGGTTATGGTTAGGCCAAGGCCTGTGCCACCGAAATTGGCCGATGTAGACGTATCAGCCTGCGCGTATTCCTGTAGAATTTTGCCCAGCTGTTCTTCAGTCATACCGATGCCTGTATCTGAAACAGATATCGACAGCCATTTCTCATCGTCTTTGTCATACGGCGTTGAGACGATCGTCACTTTTCCGTTTTCGGTAAATTTGACGGCGTTGGAGATCAGATTAACAACGCACTGACGCAAGCGGGTTTCATCACCCCGAATGTGTTTATTGTCGCCATCTTCATCAGTGTATTCAAACGCCAATTCGTTGCCGTTTTTATCGGCCAGCGTTTGCGAGATTGTTTTTGTCTGCTCCATAAGGTCGGAAACACGAAAATCTGTCAGATAAAGTTCCATGCGGCCGGCTTCGATTTTAGACAGATCCAGAATGTCGTTAATAAGCGACAACAAGTGCTTGCCCGATTGTGAGATTTTGGTCAGGTCGGACGCCATGCGGTCATTTCCGTCATCTTCGGCTTCTTCAAGAAGCAAGTCCGCATAGCCCAGAATACCGTTTAGCGGTGTACGCAATTCGTGGCTCATATTGGCGAGGAATTTACTTTTCGCCGCATTGGCTTCACTGGCTTCGTCGCGGGCGACTTCAAGCTCTGTTGTTAGGCGCTTGACCCGCTCCAGCTCTTTGGATTCTTTCTGATAAGTTTCCAGCGCATTGATAAGCTGACCAACCTCATCCGTGCTACTCGACAGCAAGCCGGTTTGTTTAGGCATATCAACATTGCGTTCGCCTTGCGCCATGCGATTCAACACGTCGACGGCTTCTTGCAGAGGCTTAAAGGACTGGCGTTGTATATAACCCAAGAGAAGGAGAAGCAGTCCCATAATACCGGCACCCAGCGGTGCAAAGGCATTGGTAATCTCGTTTTGGCGCGTAAGCGACGCAGCCACATCTCGCGTAATGAGAAGTTTGAGATAGGGTGTCTCACCGGATGTCATCAACTCGCGTCCGCCGGCACTCGAAACTTGTTCAAGTTGAGGAACAAGGTCAATCATTGCAGTATCAAGAGCGCGCTCAGTATCGATTTTTCGGAAAATTGTCTCGTCGAGCAAAAATGGTTCGACAATCTGGAACAGCTCAAGTTCCTCGCCGTTCAGGTAATCAGAAACATCCAGCTCATCTTCTTTCAAGCGATCCCC
>DKNW01000145.1:13130-13516 GCA_002469805.1 Rhodobiaceae bacterium UBA7378 | reverse complement strand
GAAGTGCCCGTTGGTGCTGTTATTGTAGGGGCCAAGGGCGATGTACTAGCGCGAGCAGGAAATGCCATGCGCCGTACCAAAGACCCGACCGGTCATGCCGAAATTCTTGCCCTACGTGCAGCGTGCGCGGCGCTGGGGACCGACCGCCTCACCGATTGCGACCTCTATGTGACACTGGAGCCGTGTACCATGTGTGCCGGTGCTATTGCGCACGCCCGCATCAGACGGCTTTATTATGGCGCAGCCGACCGCAAGGCTGGTGCTGTCGACAATGGGGTCGCGCTTTTCGACCAACCCAGCTGTCACCACAAGCCTGAGATCTATGGTGGTATTCAAGAAATAGCAGCAGCCGGCTTGCTGAGAGATTTTTTTGCCCTGCGGCGAAA
>DKNW01000145.1:0-12824 GCA_002469805.1 Rhodobiaceae bacterium UBA7378 | reverse complement strand
AGATTTTTTTGCCCTGCGGCGAAATGAGCCGTTTTTTTAATAGCCAAAAGCGCTCCGCCTCTGCTTAAATCAGGCGCAGTGAGAGGGAGATATCGATGATTTTCGAACACAATGATAAAACCAAAGAATTAATCGCACGGGTTGAAGCCTTTATGGATGCCCATGTGTATCCATCCGAGCATATCTATGCCGAGCAAATGGAAGCTTTCGGTGAAAATCGCTGGCAAGTACCAGCCATTCTTGAAGAGTTGAAAGAAAAAGCAAAGGCAGAAGGCCTTTGGAATTTGTTTCTGCCGGAAAGTAAACGCGGCTACGGCCTCACGAATGTCGAATATGCGCCGCTATGCGAAATCATGGGTCGCGTCGGTTTTGCTTCTGAAGTGTTTAACTGCTCCGCCCCAGACACGGGCAATATGGAAGTGCTCGAGCGCTATGGTAATGAACGCCACAAAAAGGAATATATGGAGCCGCTGCTTGCGGGTGAAATCCGTTCTGCCTTTTTGATGACCGAACCGGCCGTTGCATCATCCGATGCCACAAACATCGAAACCCGCATCGAACGCGACGGCGATGACTATGTTATTAATGGCCGCAAATGGTGGTCATCCGGTGTCGGCGACCCGCGCTGCAAAATCTCAATCGTCATGGGTAAAACCAACCCTGAAGCACCCTTGCACCAGCAACAGTCGCAAGTTCTCGTGCCACTGGATGCACCAGGCATCGAAGTTGTGCGCATGCTGCCCGTATTCGGATTTGACGATGCACCACACGGCCATGCCGAAGTTGTGCTAAAAGATGTCCGCGTGCCTGCTGAAAACCTGTTGCTCGGTGAGGGCCGCGGGTTTGAGATTGCGCAAGGACGCCTTGGCCCTGGGCGTATTCACCACTGCATGCGGACCATTGGTGTTGCCGAGCGCGCACTTGAAAAAATGTGCACCCGCCTGCTGACACGCACAGCTTTCGGCAAACGCATTGCCGATCACAGCATTTGGGAACAACGGATTGCCGAAGCGCGCACCAATATCGAAATGACGCGCCTTCTGACAATGAAAGCCGCCTATATGATGGACACGGTTGGTAATAAAGTTGCCAAAAGCGAAATCGCGCAAATTAAAGTTGCCGGCCCGCGCATTGCACTGCAAATCATCGATGACGCCATTCAAGCCCATGGCGGTGGCGGCGTGACGAAAGATTTCGGCCTTGCCAAAATGTATGCTGGCATCCGGACACTGCGTCTGGCTGACGGCCCGGATGAAGTGCACAACCGCACTATCGCACGTCTGGAAATGAAAAAATATCAAGACCTAACGCAGGCAACCGAAGGCGAATTAAAAACGCTTGATGTGCCACGAAGCTAAACCCGGTCTTGCATAATTCTAAAAGGCGTCCGCATGCGGGCGCCTTTTTTTTCGCACGGTGCAAAGTCGGGAGAGGCCCACGCCCCGCAAGACACACCACCCAGAAAAGATGATTAATGTCAGCGCCGCCCGAAAAGGCGCTCGATATCTGCCAGTTTCAGTTCAACATAAGTCGGGCGCCCATGATTGCACTGACCAGCATGCGGCGTGGCTTCCATATCGCGCAAGAGCGCATTCATTTCTTCAACGCTGAGCCGCCGCCCGGCTCGCACAGATGTGTGGCACGCGAGTGTGCCCGAAATCTCTTCAAGATGTTCCTTCAAGGCAAGTCCCTGACCCAATTCGTCGATTTCTTCGGCCATGTCGTGCAGCAAACCTGCAAGGTCGCCCTTATGCATCATTGCGGGCACTTCGCGGATCATAATTGCGGCATTAATTTCCTGCTCTGGCCCGAAGCGCTCAATAACAAAGCCAAGCTCGGCCAGTTCCACCGCACGCGACAGGATCTGCTCAGCTGCGAATTTTTCCATTTCGACGATTTCCGGCACCAGCAAAATTTGGCGCTTAATGCCGGTCTCAGCAATCTGCCGTTTTAACCGCTCATAGACGAGGCGTTCATGCGCCGCGTGCTGGTCGACAATCACGAAACCATCATGGGTTTGGGCTAGGATATACGTCTCGTGCAGCTGCGCGCGCGCAAGCCCCAATGGTAGGCGTGCCTCGGCAGATGCGGCCATGGCTTGCGTGTTTTCACCTGCAGGAGCGGCGGCAGACGCCATGCTGAGCCAGTCGGCAGCATCTTCGGCGAGCGAGGCGTAGTCGGCAGGTGTGGTGGCAAAATCGCGTTGCCCCGCCGCGGCAGCGCTTTGCCAAGACGACCCCGTGCCACCGCCCCGATTAGCACCTTGATTACTGCCGGGTCGAAACGCTGACAGGGTCTGATCAGCCACCGTTGTCGCCGCCCGATGCCCCGCCTCAGCAAGCGCGGCCCTGAGCGCACCGACAATCATGCCGCGCACCAGGCCGCTATCGCGAAACCGCACCTCGGTTTTCGCGGGATGCACATTCACATCCAGATCGGCGGGATCGATTTCAATAAAAAGCGCCAGCGCCGGATGTCGATTGCCAGCGAGAAAATCCTGATAAGCCCCGCGCACAGCCCCGTTTAGCAATTTGTCGCGCACAGGTCGGCCATTGACGACCAAATATTGCTTTTGTGCCGTAGCGTGATTGTAGGTTGGCAGACCGGCAAACCCGTAGAGCTGCAAATTCTCCCGTGCCGCATGAACCGGAACAGCATTTTCTCCAAAGGCGCGCCCCATAATTGCCGATAGACGGTTCAACTGCCTGGTCTCGCCGGTTTCACCCCGCACCGCAAAACTGCGCCGACCGTCGCTGGTGAGCGTGAAGCCGGTGCCGGCATGAGCCATAGCGAGACGTTTTACGATGTCGCTCACCGCCATGGTTTCAGCACGGTCGGATTTTAAGAATTTGAGGCGCGCAGGCGTTGCATAAAAAAGATCGCGGACCTCAATGCGCGTACCCTGCCGACCCGCCGCTGGCGCGGGTTGCCCCATTACGCCACCAGCAACCGAAAGCGTGCAGGCTTCTGATGCCGCCGCATCGCGCGTTGTTATCGTGAGGCGCGACACCGCCCCGATGGATGGCAGTGCTTCACCGCGAAAACCAAGCGACTTAATACGAAAAAGATTATCGCCCCCGTCGCCATCTGGCAATTTTGAGGTGGCGTGGCGCTCAAGCGCGAGTGCTAGGTCTGATGCCCGCATACCACAACCATTATCTTCAACCATGATCAGGCTTTTGCCGCCATTACCAAGTGAGATATCGATCTGCGTGGCGCCCGCATCAATGGCGTTTTCCACCAGTTCCTTCACGGCGCTGGCTGGGCGCTCGACAACCTCGCCCGCAGCAATGCGGTTAATTGTCTGTTCGTCTAAGCGCCGGATCGTCGCCATGTTCACCCCGCCATATCGAGCATGTACTGCTTCGCTTTTAGTTTGCCATGCTCGACCGCCGGCTGGTCAAAAGCATCAATGCCCATCAGCGCAGCCGTCATAATTGTTTCCAACATAAAATGCATCAGCAAGCCGCCGACAACTTCTTCGTGCGTGTTGACCACTTCGATGTGGCGCACCGGACGCTCATGCTCAATCAATGTGTGTAGCGTGGCGCGCGCCTCGGCATCAACAAGGTCGCCGATTGTTCGTTTCGCCATAAACGCGAGCGCCGGATCCGCGCCAAAGCTGGCCGGTACGCTTGGACCTTCCGCGCGGGTCGGATGCGTGATCAGCGTAAAAAGCTTGTCGTCCGGCCCATCGAGATAAAGCTGCACTTGGCTGTGTTGGTCAACCGGCCCAAGCGCATTTGCCGGAAGCGACCCGCCGCCGCTCTTACCTAGGCTCTCAGCCCAAAGTTGACGAAACCAGAAGGTCAACCGGTCAAACCGGTCGGCATATGGCATTAAAACACTCACCATGCGCCCCGCTTGCATATGCGCATATTGTAAGGCGGCCCCCTGAACAGCGGGATGCACTGCTGCGTGCGCGGCAACATCGCCGCTATTTAATTCGGCCATTACATTGGCAGCGCCTGCGCGGATGAGATCGACATCACATCCCGCCAGCTGCGCAGGCAACAGGCCAACATTCGACAAAACAGCAAACCGTCCACCAATATCTGCCTCGTGATCAAGCAGGTATAGCCCGTATTGATCCGCTAGCCGGCGTAAGGGCACATCACCGGCGCCACAAATCCCGGCAATATGATGGGCCGCATCACAGCCCGCGGTTTCTAGAGCCGGCAACACACAGCATAATTGCATCATGGTCTCCGCCGTGCCGCCTGATTTCGACACAACCAGAAACCCAGTCGTGCTGATAGCGTCAGGCGCCAGTAATTCGCCAAGACTGGTCGCATCCAGATTATCGGCAAAAATGAGCTGCGGGCCGCTGCGTTGTCCTGAAGGAGTGCCCCACCCGTGTATTTGGGCAAGCACCTGTGCCCCAAGGCTAGACCCGCCGGTTCCTAAAACCACAATCCGTGTGAACGCCGCCGCCATTTTTTCCGCCAATGCCCGCATCGCCGGTAAATCATCGGTTTTCGCAGGTAAACTGAAATGCGGAAGCGGTGCTTCTTGCCAGCCCACCACGATAGGCACGAGCGCTTCTACTGCTTTGTCAAAATCGGCCCTAACATCGCTCGACAAGGCGGCAGCGTGGTCAAAATTGAGGTGGGGCATGACATCGAATCTCCTATACGGCCTCATGATACTGTAAATGACAGCGTCATTTTAGTTTTTGGCTGTGTACAATTTTGGATAAAATGCTAATTCTTGAAGGGGAGTAGCTTATTTTTAGCTTAGTTCAGCGTGTGTTAGGGAAAATGCATGGATAATTCTGGCGAAGACAATCTATCGCGCCGCATCCTCATGGCGGGCGCATTGGCAGGCCTGCTGATTGCGCTCATCGCCAGCACGCAAATCGAACGCGCGTCCCTAGAACAAACGGGGGCTATAGCGCGCATCAACGATGCCCATATTGATCGCACGGAATATGCGACTGCGCTGCAAGCTTTACTCGCCGACAAAACCAAATCACCAACCTCAAAAGATCGCCGCCTCGTCCTTGATCGGCTGATTGAAGAGGAACTACTCGTACAGCGCGGCATTGAAATCGGCTTGCTGGACGGCGATGCGGCCGTGCGCAAGGCCGTCGCGCGAGCTGTCATTGATTTCGCTATGACCCGCAATGCCCAAAAGCAGATCAGCGAAGACGAATTACGCAGTTTTTACGCCGCGAATAAAGCGCGCTTCACGCCAGCCGCGCGATTGCAAATCGAGCGTCTTTTCGTTCGCCGCAGCGACGATGCCGCGGCTGACATGGCGCGCCTTGATAGCGTGCGGGCGGCCCTGCGGCAGGGGCAAGATTTTACCGAGGCAACCTTACAATTAGGGGACGCTATTTTGCCGCCGCTACCGCGCTCACTTCTACCACGGAAAAAAATGTATGATTATCTCGGCCCGCGCCTTACCGAAACCGCCAGCCGCCTGCCGGGGGCGAGTATTTCTGATGCCATTGCAGATGGCGACGGGTGGCACTTTTTGCGTGTTGTCCGAAGCGAGCCCGGCATCCCGCCTGAATTTGAGGACATCCGCCCACAAATTCTGAACGCCATGCAGCGCGCATCCGACGACGCAGCACTGATTGAATATCTAACCTGGCTCAAGGAACGCGCGTCCATCTCACTGGCAGACGATGCGCCGAGATGATAAGGCTCCTGATTTTATTTTGTCTGCTGGGCACCACAGCGCACGCGCATAATAAAAGCATCAGTTTTTCCGACTGGCTTTGGAACGGGCGCGACATTGAAGTTTTGTTCACAGTGCCTGCCCGCGACATAACGCTCTTGCCACAAACGGCGCAAAGCGAAAGTCTGGAAGCAGCACTGAGCGCGCATTTACGAACCAGCTTTGAACTGCGCCAGATTAATACCTCATGCACGCTCACCCAGCCCTTCACCGCACGTCCGGCACGGGTCGGCTATATACGCATGGAAGGCGTGTATCGCTGCCTGAGCGAAAATGCAGCGCTCGAGGTTGATAATAATGTTTTTTTCGATGTTATCCGCTCGCATGTGCATTTAGCGCGCATCCAGATAGGCCCGCGCCGAACCATGCAAGGACAGGAAGTTTTGTTCACGACCAATGAACGAACTTTCAGCTTGAACCCAATGTCGCCGCAGGAGCTTTCGCCACGACAGAATTTTTTCGAAGCGCTGGCGCGATATTTCCGCCTGGGTGTTGAACATATCGCCACCGGTGTTGACCACCTAGCCTTTGTGCTGTGCCTGGTTTTGCTGGCGACCAGCGTGCGGCAGCTACTCATCCTTGTTTCCGGTTTCACACTGGGGCACTCACTAACGCTGGTACTATCGGCGCTTGGCCTTGTGGCCCCTGACCCAAATGTCGTCGAGGCCGTGATCGGTGGGTCAATCGCGGCGCTTGCAGCCGAAGGTATTTTGACACGCGCCGGCCTCATGCCGCGTGCCGGTTTGATTGCCGCAGGTTTGATTTATGCCATCGCCGGCCTGTCGATTATTTTCACCTCGCCGTTACCACTAGCTGGTTGGGCGGGCTTCATGTTATTTGCCGTCAGCTACGGGTTCGCCATCCGCAGTGATGCTGACCGTCGTGCCGTCGCACCCGTTATCACAACGGCGTTTGGTTTATTTCACGGTTTCGGCTTTGCCGGCTTGTTGCACGATGTCGGCCTACCAGATGGCCAGATATTAAGCGGGCTTTTGGGATTTAATCTTGGGGTCGAGTTCGGCCAGCTCATCTTCATTTTTGTCATCCTTTTACCGCTGCGCATGCTGCTGCATGATTTGCGGTCGCCCAAAGTCAGTTGGTCGGATATACTGGCCAGTATATTGACCGGTTACGGTGTCTTCCTATTTGTCCAACGCGGACTGCTGTGAGGAGGAGATTCTGACTGGCTAAAACTTTTAGGGTGAGGCTTCATGACCAATCGTTTTCTCGCGCATAGCGGCGCCAAATATCCAATCATTCAAGCGCCAATGGGGTGGATTGCACGATCGCAACTCGCATCTGCCGTATGCAATGCCGGTGGCCTTGGCATTATCGAAACGTCGTCGGGCGAAACGGATATTTGCAAGGCCGAGATCGAGAAAATGTTCACGCTCACCGACGCACCGTTCGGCGTCAATCTGCCGATCTTGTTTTTGAAAGATGACGCCATGCTCGATTTCATTTGTTCGAGCGGCGTTAAGTTCGTGACCACATCGGCGGGTAGTCCCAGCAAATTTGTCGGCCCGCTGAAAGAAGCTGGCATCACCGTTTACCACGCTGTGCCCACTGTCGAAGCCGCGATACGCTGTGTCGAAGCCGGCATTGACGGCCTCGTCGTTGAAGGCGGTGAAGGCGGCGGGTTCAAAAATCCCGAAGAAGTATCGACGCTGGTTTTATTGCAGGCGGTACGCGCCGCGGTGGATGTCCCGCTTGTCGCGGCAGGCGGCATTTGTGACGGGCGCGGCATGGCCGCCGCCTTTGCGCTCGGTGCCGAAGCAGTGCAGATGGGTACGCGGTTTGTTTCGTCCGCCGAAAGCCCGGTTCACGATAATTACAAATCAGCCATTATCGATGCGCCAACCACGGGCACATATGTTTTGAACAAGAAAGCCAGCCCTTGCATTCGGGCTTTAAAAACGGACCGGACGCACCAAATTTACGAAGATGGCCTGATGCCGCCCGACACGTTTAAAAATATTCTTGATCTGTATTTCGGCGGCGATATGGAAGCGTCTGTCGGGCTTGCGGGTCAGACATCGGGCTTGATTAGCGAGATTAAGCCGGTGGCAGATATCATTGAGACCATGGTGACGGAGTTCCACGATATTACTGGGCATATGGGCCGCATGGCGACGGCGCAAAGTTTTTAGGCTGAATTTTTAGGTTGCGGTTCTTAACCAAGCCTCAAACGCTAGAGTCTCAGTTGTACCGGCGATACAATAATGCCATCGCGATCGGCATATATCCAGTCACCCGGATAAATCCGTATGCCGGCAAATTTCACCGGGATATCGGCAAGCCCCAAATCGCGCTTCTTGCTTTTGCGCGGATGCACACCACGCGCCTTTATACCGACTTTCTCTGCCGCCAGTTCATCCGTGTCGCGCACGCAGCCATTGATGATAATACCAGCCCAATTATTTTGCGCCGCCATTTGCGCCAGATTGCCGCCAAATAACGCGCATTGGGTTGACGCACCGCCATCTACGACAAGCACGTGGCCCGCCCCGTCGCGTTCCACGGCTGCGCGCACTTTGGTGTTATCTTCAAACGCGATAAGGGTCGCCACCGGCCCACAGAACCGGTCAATGCCGCCATAATCTTGAAAGCCAGGCGCCAGAATATATACCGCATCGCCGTGATCATCAGAAATATCAGTCGTCGCAAAACCTGGCATATTCGCCATCAATAACTCCTAAAAAAGCAAACCTGCGGCCGTGTGGCCGCAGGTCTGCTCAAAACCGGATTTGATTAGAACTGGTTCATCGTGTTGTCTTCACCCGATGCCAACAAGGCGTTGTCGCCGGAGAAGTACTCTTTGTGATCATCGCCAATATTCGAACCAGCCAGATCTTGGTGCTTGACTGAGGCCTGATCGCGGCGAATTTCCTGACGCTGTATATCCCGGACATATGCCAGCATACCCAGATCACCGAAGTAACCTTCCGACAGAATATCCACACCGAGCGCCGTTTCGTGATAGGTCGGCAAAGTAATCAGATGGTGGAAGATGCCCGCCTCGCGCGCCGCATCAGCTTGGAATGATTGCACCAGCTTGTCAGCTTCAACCGCAAGATCGCTGGCATCAAATTCAGCATCCATCAAGCCGCGCGGTGTGCTGGCTGGATCTGGATAGGACGACACGTCTTTGCCCGCAGATTGCCATTCGGCATAAACCTGCTCGCGGAATGCAAGCGTCCAGTTAAAGCTAGGTGAGTTGTTGTAAACCAACTTGGCATCGGGAATAACCTCGCGGACGCGGTTCACCATACCGGCAATCTGCGCAACATTCGGTTTTTCGGTTTCGATCCAAAGCAAGTCAGCCCCGTTCTGCAGGGATGTGATGCAATCGAGAACAACGCGGTCTTCGCCCGAGCCATCTTTAAACGCATACAGGCCATTTGGCAGACGCACCGGCTTCACCGTTTCGCCGTCACGCACCAGTGTTGTTTCGCCGTGACCAAGTTGGGCCGAATCCGTCACGACTTCTGTTTTCAGATAGCTGTTATACTGGTCGGCCAGATCGCCGGGCTTCTGTGAGACCGGAATTTTCTGGGTCAGTCCAGCACCGAGCGAATCTGTCCGCGCAACGATAACGCCGTTTTCTACACCCAGTTCAAGGAAGGCGTAGCGGACAGCGTTGATTTTTGACAGGAAGTCTTCGTGCGGCACGGTAACTTTACCATCCTGGTGACCGCACTGCTTGGCATCCGAGACCTGATTTTCGATCTGTATGCAACAAGCACCAGCCTCGATCATTTTCTTCGCCAGCAAATAAGTGGCTTCTTCGTTACCAAAACCGGCATCGATATCGGCAATGATTGGCACGACATGGGTTTCGAAATTGTCAATCGCAGCCAACGCAGCATCGACATCACCGCCTCCAGCCCGGGCTTCGTCGAGATCGATGAACAAATGGCGTAGTTCGCGCGCATCAGCCTGTTTCAGGAAAGTATAAATTTCTTCAATCAAGCTGGGCACAGATGTCTTTTCGTGCATAGACTGGTCGGGTAGCGGCCCGAACTCTGAACGCAGCGCAGCGACCATCCAGCCGCTGAGATATACATATGACTTGTCGACCGTCTTACGGTGGCGTTTCACGGCCATCATCATTTGTTGCGCGGTGAACCCGTGCCAGCAGCCCAGCGACTGGGTGTATGACGCACTATCGGCATCATAATCAGCCATGTCGCGGCGCATAATATCAGCCGTGTAGCGGGCAATATCGATACCCGTATTGAAACGGTTTTGAAGCTGCATCCGGGCGATATACTCAGGGTTCATCGCGGCCCAGGCGCTTCCTTTGCCTTCCAGCATGGCGGCATGTTGTTTGACAAGTTCGCTATATTTCGTCATCTGCGGTTCCTCTCACAGTCAAATCGGGAGTTGATGGCGAACACATACACATCTCACATCCGAATGTCGAGTAAAGATTAACTATCTGAAATTATTAAAGTTAAAAAGTTTACAATATAATCGTAATTTTCTGTTATATATGTAAAACTTGTAAATATTCGCGCACCCAAACATCGATAAACAACTGAGATTCAATCGTTTTATGTCTGATACGTCACCCGCCAATACCCCGCTTGTCGAACGCAAATTATTCGCCGGTCCGCGTATCCGGCGATTGCGGCGTGAGCTGGGACTGACACAAGCGGCCATGGCCAGCGCGCTCGGCATTTCGACAAGCTACCTCAATTTGCTGGAACGTGACCAACGCCCAGTGTCAGCGCAAATACTCTTGCGCCTTGTCGATGTGTTTGACATCGACCCGCGCGGGCTGGCTGGTGATGAAGAAGCCCGCGCCCAAGCGCAGTTGCATGAGGTTTTCGCCGACCCGATGTTCCGCGATACGCCGTTATCAGCGGCAGAATTGAAAGATTTGGCTGCGGCCAGTCCGGTCGGGGTAGACGCCGTTGCGCGTCTTTATCAAGCCTATCAAGAGAGCCGCACGACCACCTCCATGTTGGCCGAGCGCCTTGCGGGGGATCCCAGCGCCGAGAACCCTGAGGCGCTTTTGGCACTGGAAGAAGTGCGCGATTTCATCAACCAGCAAGGTAATCACTTCAGCGCGCTCGATGCCGCCGCCGAAGCGCTCTATGCCGATGCCGTGGCTGACCATGACGAGCCGTATATGGCCTTGCGCGAAAGATTGCAGGCAAACCACCAGATTTCCACCCGCATCGCACCAGTGGACGTAATGGAGAACACGCTCCGGCGCTTTGATCGGCACCGGCAAACGATATTTCTGTCCGAATTACTCGACCAGCCGGGTCGCTCGTTCCAACTGGCATATCAGCTGGCTTATGTTGAGCACATGCCAACCATTGAAGAGATAATTATGGCGTCGGGCCTCGAAAAGGATAATGCACGCACTGTCGCGCGCATTTCGCTGGCGAATTACTTCGCCGCCGCCGTGCTGATGCCATATGGTTTATTTCTCAAAACAGCAGAAAAAAATCACTACGACATTACGCTTTTGGGGCGACGCTTCGGCACCAGCTTTGAGCAGGTGTGCCACCGGCTGACAACCCTGCAGCGACCAAATGCGCGAGGTATTCCGTTTTTTCTGATCCGGGTCGATAATGCCGGTAATATTTCAAAGCGCTTTTCGGCCGCAGGATTTCATTTTGCCCGCTTTGGCGGCACCTGTCCGCGCTGGCATGTCCATGATGCATTCCGAATTCCGGGTAAGATTTCCACCCAAATTGTCCAAATGGAGGATGCCACACGGTATTTTTCGATCGCGCGAACCGTCAGCCGTGACAATTCCGGGTTTGGCGTGCCAGACAACCAGTTTGCCATCGGGTTGGGCTGCGAGATCAGCCACGCCCAGCGGCTGGTTTATTCGCGCGGCATCAACCTAGAGATAGAAGTGAGCGACACACCGATCGGCATCAATTGTCGGCTGTGCGAGCGCGATGACTGCAACCAGCGGGCAACACCCTCAGTCAATCGAAACTTGCGTCTCGACGAGCATGTGCGCGGCCTGTCACCATTTGGTTTTTAACCGGTTCGCGCTTGCGCATGAGCTTTTGACGCGTTAGGGATGAGCCACGAGAGAACGAGCGATACCGATGGCGAAAAAGCAGAAGACATTCAAACCCAAAGCACGCGTACCGCGCGGTTTCCGCGACATGGCGGGCGATGAACTGTATCTCCAGCGCCGCATGATCGCCACGATATCGGACGTGTATCAAAGCTATGGCTTCGACGCGCTTGACACGTCGGCGTTTGAATATGCCGACGCGCTGGGCAAGTTTTTGCCAGATGAGGACCGCCCAAATGCGGGCGTTTTCGCGCTGGAAGATGACGACAAGCAATGGCTCAGCCTGCGCTATGATCTGACGGCACCCTTGGCACGATACGTTGCCGAGCATTATGACGCCCTACCCAAACCCTTCCGGCGCTATCAATGGGGTCCGGTTTGGCGCAATGAAAAGCCCGGCCCTGGGCGGTATCGCCAATTTTTGCAAATCGATGCCGATACGGTCGGCGCGGCAAATATGGGCGCTGATGCCGAGATTTGCATGATGGCCGCCGACTGCATGGCGGCACTTGGCATCGCGCAGGGCGATTATGTGGTGCGTATAAATAATCGGAAAATCATGGACGGCCTGCTGCAACGCATTGGGCTTGAGGCTGAGCAGCCAGATTACGAAACCCGCCGCCTGGCGATTTTGCGCGCCATGGATAAATATGACCGGCTGGGCCTTGCCGGTGTGCGCGATTTGCTGGGCGCAGGGCGGCGCGATGAAAGCGGCGATTTTACCGCCGGTGCAGGTCTGGATGAGGCGCAAATCGAGGCCGTTATCGGTTTGGTGAGCGCGCAAGGAGCCAGCCGACCGGAAATGCTGAATGCGCTGGAAGCCCAGATTGGCGACACCGCCGCAGGTACCTCCGGCATTGCCGAATTGCGCGACATGGACGCGCTGTTCACGCGGCTGGGCTATGGCGTTGAAAGACTGTGCATCGACCCGACAATTGTGCGGGGCTTGGGCTATTACACAGGGCCCGTCTATGAAATTGACCTGACCTTCGACACGCAAGAAAGCGACGGCACAGTGACGCGCTTCGGCTCGGTCGGCGGTGGCGGGCGCTATGACGACCTAATCAAGCGGTTCAAAGGCGTGGAA
>DKNW01000123.1:15223-26617 GCA_002469805.1 Rhodobiaceae bacterium UBA7378 | reverse complement strand
CGGCCTTTGGAGCATTGACTGGTAGTCTCAATGTGTTGCACCCAGCCTTTGACACGCTTTTTGACCCCGGCCATTTCAATGCATGGATGATCGGCACCAACACAATTGCTGGCTTGTCGCCACGTCAATTAACGCCGGATCGCAGTTAGCCCGTATGCTTGCGCTTCAATTGCTGGTTCAAAAACAAGTAGCATGGTGGTACGCGGCGAAAGGTTTGAAACGGCAAATGTTTATAGCGTTTGCATATAGACAAGCAGCGAAACCAGTCCGGCACTGGCGACACCTGATAATAAGATACGCAGCGGCCCATACCAACTGACCAATGTGTCTTGGCGCGCCGCAAGCACATCTAGAAGTCCTTGCGAGGTGATCAAGACCAACAACATCACAATCGCTGAGGGCAGCGAAAGAATGAAGCACACAAGCGTGATCAATGTCGGGAGGACGCTGGCAGATAATTCGCGCGCCAGCGTTGCGCCTGCGGTTTTGTTTTGCATGGCTGCCCCCCAGCGCACGCCGCCAAGAAACGATATGATGAGCGCGGCGTAATAAAACACCAGCGGCGGCAAGGAGGGACGAATGCCGCCAAGTTGCGGTACCCAGACCAAAATGCCACCGGCCACAAACGGAATAAGACCCAGCACGCCAAGAATAAGCGCGCTTCGGGGTATGGTTTGAAATTGGCTCCACATAAATTGGCTGAACATGTTGATGGCCCCTGTCTTGGTCGTTTACCTGTGGTGTTTTAATTCGCGCTTTATCCCAACTGGCCCAGCGCGGGGAACCAGTCGAGCAAATAGGTGGCCACGCTTTGAAGCGTGCCCAGCATGATCAAGAGGCCTGTGCCGATCAGCAATGCACCCGCGCTGCGCTCAACCCATTTCATGTGTTTTTTAACCTTCGCGCTGACCAGTAAAAAGCGGCTGACGCCGAGCGCGGCTAATAGGAAAGGCAGGCCGAGACCTGCGGCGTAAAATGTAAGCAAGCCAACGCCTTCGCCTAGGCTGTCGCGGGCTGCAGCAAGGGCCAAAATAGTCGCCAATATCGGCCCGATGCATGGCGTCCAGCCAAAGGCGAAAGCCGCGCCCATCAAAAACGCGGCCAGCAAGGGTGCTGCTGATTTATTCGGGCTTGTACGTCCTAGAAGACGCGCCTCGCGGCCCAATAGCGGCAGGGTGAAAACGCCCGCGACATGCAAACCCAATATAATGATGAAGCCACCGGCGACCTGCGCCAGCACATCTTGATACGACAAGAGCACTGGATTGACGGCTGCGGCGCCAGCTCCCAGAGCAATGAACACGGCTGAAAATCCGCCGACAAAAGCCGACGCCCCGGGTAGAACGCGCCGCGCTGCCGCGCGCGGTGTGTCGATCTCTGCAAGTTCGTTAAACTGCAAGCCGGCCGCAAAGCACAGATAACCGGGTACGAGCGGCAAAACGCAAGGCGACAGGAAACTCAGCGCGCCGCCCGCGAAAGCCGCCAATGCAGATAAAGCAAAGCTTTCCATCACACCCGCCTAAATAATGTTGCGACGCCCCAGCCCATGACGCCCGCGATGAACACCCCAAATAGTCCGTAAAGCAAGGGCATGTCGTGAGCGGCTACCTGCAATAAATGTTCAAGCCCTGTAATCTCGACAGATAATTCGCCGGTCTGGTAGCCGATAACGCGTCCGTCCTGAAACAGGAAAAACTCGGTAATATATGTGCCGAAAGGCAGGCCGGATGGCAAGGTCAGCTCGGCACGAAACAGCCGCGCGCCGATTATGCGGACGCCTGTCGGGTCAACCGAATAAAGCTTCTGCTGGCTTTTGATTCGCACAAAGCTGTCATGATAAAGCGCTCCATCTTCTGCCTGTGTGCCATCATCTGGATGCGCGGCACTGTCGGGTTTTTGCGCGATGTCCTCCAGAAGATTGAAACGCAAATTTTCCGGACCGATTTCATGCTTTGCGCGCTCTGATACGGGCGCAATCTCGTCCAGCGGACGCGTGCTGGCCACTGCATAATATCCGGGCAACGGCCCCAGCGTCAGGGCTTCGGCATTCACCCAAATGCCCGCCACACGTTTTTTCTGGCGCAGGGTGAAATTTTCCGCAGGGCCACGCACGACGACAACAACGTCGGATGCGCCTTGTGTCGCGGTGGTTTCGATTGCGCCGAATAATAGAATTTTTTCGCCGGTAAAATTTGAGGCAACACGGATCTGGTCTTTCGACAGATCTGCAACCAGCGCATTTGCGTGCGCGGTGGGGATAGTGCCCATCATACCCAGCAGGCCCAACACACACCTAAAAAGCAGGGTTTTGTGCGTCATGAGCCGGTCCCCATGCGCTGAATGGAAAATAATTCCTCCGGTTGGAAAACAAGGTCGAGCAGCAACTTGCTGGCTACGCCCAGCACAATCAGGGCGAGCAGTGCGCGCAATTCTTCGCCGCGCAGACGTTGGCCCACAATGGCGCCAAATTGCGCGCCGATAACACCGCCGATCATTAGTAAGACGGCCAGCACTATATCAACCGTCTGATTTTCCACAGCGTGCAAAATCGTCACCGCGCTGGTTACAAAAATAATCTGAAATAACGACGTGCCGATCACCACATTTGTTGGCATACGCAAGAGATAGATCATTGCAGGCACCATGATAAAACCGCCACCGACGCCCATAATCGCCGACAACACGCCTACCAAAAAGCCGATAAGCAGGGGTGGAATTACGCTGATGTACAGGCGCGATTGGCGAAACCGCATGCGCAGCGGCAGGCGCAGTATCCAGCTATGCTGGCCCGGGCGTCGCACGCGTATCGGGCGGCCCCGCCTAGTTTCGCGAATGGCGTGCAGGCTCTCGCGCAACATAAGCCCACCAATGACACTCAGAAAAATGACATAGCTTAATGAAATCAGCAGGTCGACATGACCGAGCGCGCGCAATAATTTGAACAGCTGAACACCGGCATATGAACCTGCGATGCCTCCCGACATGAGAATAAGGCCCATGCGGATATCGACCGCGCGTCGCTGCCAATGGGCAAGACCACCTGAGACCGACGAGGCCACAATCTGATTGGCTTCTGACGCCACGGCAACAGCGGGGGGGATGCCTATAAAAATGAGCAGCGGCGTCATCAAAAACCCGCCACCGACACCAAACATTCCGGACATGAAACCGACAAGCCCGCCCATGCCAATAAGCGTCACAATATTTGCGCTCATTTCTGCAATGGGGAGATAAATTTGCATCTTGTCCTTGTTATGCCTGAAAAACGTGCCAATGGGAAATGCTAGCGTGCCTATCACACCCCTCCGGTTCTGCATAGTTGGACGGACAGTTAGGCGGATAGATGGGCTGGTTCTCTTGCTTTTTCGTCACACACGCACATATCTGTCCTACACGCAGTAACAGAACAAGTGAACCATGCAAAGATTTCAGCTTCATCGAGACGATGGTGACATATCCGTTTGCCATTGGGCTGCACCAGGCAAGCCAGTTTTGCACTGGGCCCATGCCAATGGTTTCAATGCGCAGACCTATGATCCGCTATTGGCACCGCTTGCCGGTGATTTCGATGTTTATGCTGCTGATGCGCGCGGTCACGGGTTTTCAACACTTACCGCTGATCCGGCGCACTATCCTGGCTGGGACCGATATCGAGACGATCTTATTTTTGTGCTCGAACATCTGTGCGACAAAGCTGGTGGTAAAATCTGGCTTGGTGGGCATTCGATGGGCGGGTGCGCGTCTGTCATGGCAAGTGCGTTGCGGCCCGATCTGGTGGCGGGGCTGGTGCTAACCGATCCAGTTATCATGCCACGCACAGCCCGCGTGATAGCGCGCATGCTGTTTCGTGCCCAAGGCGGGTTTATTCTCGCCAAAAATGCTGCGAAACGCCGCGCCGACTGGCCCGATGCCGACACCGTCAAAAACGCCTACACCGGACGCGGGGCGTTCCGAACTTGGCAGGACGGATTTCTCGGGGCTTATGTCGATGGCGGTTTACGTCCGCTTCACGGGTGCGCCGAAAATACGGTGACGCTGGCGTGCACCCCAGCATGGGAGGCTGCGAATTTCAGCGACCAACACCATGACAGCACCGGCCCAGCGCGGCGGTTGAAAATGCCTTTCACGCTCATGGTGGCCGAGAACGGCTCGACGACACGCTCGCTGCTGGCTTTCCGCCTTGCGCGGGTGCCCAAGAAGATTGAGGTCGTGGCCGGCAGTACGCATTTTCTGCCGATGGAATTTCCCGATCGCGTGCGCGCCGAAATTTACGCGCGCGCAAGCGTAGGCGCTAAAATATAGGCTTTAACTTAGTTATTTATCTGCAACCACTTGCGGGTCCAACAGGGTCCGCACGTCATCTGGCCATGGCGCTGCCTTGCGTGTTTCCAAATCAAAACTCACCACGCTCGTATCGGATACGGCTGATAATGCGCCCGTGCCGTAATTATACAAGCGGTGCTCGATGCGCGCGCCACGATCGCTGACCTCGCGCAAGATCGAGAAAGTTTCCACCATGTCGCCTTCATATAATTCGCTGATATAATTCATCCGCATTTCGCTGACAGCGAAGCCACGACCCGACGCAAGTAGGCCGGGTTGATCAAGGCCTACTAATTGCCAGAAATGAGGGGCGGCTTCGGCTTGCCGGCGCACATAGAACATGGTGTTCATGTGCCCGAATTGGTCGCACTCCCAACTATTGACGCCGGCCCCACCGGTTCTGAAAAAGCCCTCCGACGCGGTATCGGCACACGATATCTGTCCGAATGGTTGACCCGCAGCGACGCGGCGTGGTGCGGCATGCTCGGGCAGGTCAATTGTCAGCGCTGCGGCCTTTTGCAATGTCGCTTCAGGCCATGCAACAAGGCGGCGGGCTTTTGTGTCAAAATAGCCGATAACCGTGCGGAAACACGCTTGGAGTGCACCATGTTCGTCACGAAACTCCTGATACACCACCATGGTGCGGGCGTTCGGGGTGACCACGGCGCTGCGTCCGATCATCATACCGCCGGATTTCACCTCTCGGTGAAAGCGGCAATGTTCTTCAAGCGCAACCGTGCCATGGCCGCTGTCGCGCAGGGCAGCGGGGTCGAGACCTAGCGCGTGACGCATGAAAAACGCTTGATCCGACGATCGGCCAAAATAAAACGATACGTTGAGGTGCCCCATGTGGTCGCATTCCCATTTCTGGGCGACACCCTGATAACCCCGCACAAGATTGTCGGGTACGAGATTTTCCGACACAAGTTCCTTGCGCAGTTCGTTTGGACTGGATGGGGATTTATTCGACATGAAATTGCTCTTAATCGCGGTCACGATGACCGTTGGTTCGCGACAACATGCCGAAAAAACCAAATTCCCTCAAGCCATTTCAGGCTTAGGGGGTTTCGGCGAAAGCGGGCAGATAGGCCCCGAAACCACGTGCAGCCATTTCCGAGACAGGGATAAACTCAAGCGCTGCCGAATTGATGCAATAGCGCAGGCCCGTCGGGGCCGGTCCGTCGTCAAAAACATGGCCCAAATGGCTGTCGGCATGGCGCGAGCGCACTTCGGTGCGTGGCAGGATCATTTTCCAGTCTGCCCGCTCGACAATATTTTCCGATTCAAGCGGCTGGGTAAAGGAAGGCCAGCCAGTGCCGCTGTCATATTTGTGCAGCGATGAAAACAATGGCTCACCCGACACAATATCGATATAGATGCCGTCTTCTTTCAGGTTCCAGAAGCGGTTGCGATAGGGCGGCTCGGTCTTGTCGCGCTGGGTAACTGCGTATTGCAAGGGCGAGAGCTTTTGCTTAAGCACCGCCTCGTCAGGTTTCACGAACTCAGATGTACCCTTTACCGATGGACCGTTCACCGAATTATCGTCGGCACGGGCATAGAGCACAGGCAATGCCAGCATCCCCATAAGGGCGACCAGCAACAAGGCGTCACGAAGTTTGTTTTCCACTATTTTTCTCCATTTTTCGACTTTTATAATTGCGGAAAAATGTGGCCTAAAAATGACGCCGCGCCAACCGCCTATTCTTGTTCTTCTATCTTCTTCTTTTTTGCGCGGTTTAAACAAGCTAGTGGGACGCGGTTTAAATTTGGGTTAACCGCAAACAATGTTTGAATTATGGGGTGTCTTGGCGCATTATCGCGGCTGCTTTACTGAATAGGAGAGAGATATGTCACGAGAAGCTGTAATCGTATCGAGTGCGCGTACGGGTCTGGCAAAATCCGGTCGTGGAGGGTTCAATATGACCCATGGTGCCGCTATGGGCGGTCACGCCATCAAACACGCCATCGAGCGCGCGAATATCGAGCCGGGTGAAGTCGAAGATGTGATCATGGGCTGCGGCACACCTGAAGGTGCCACGGGCCAGAATGTTGGTCGTTTGGCGGCTATCTGGGCGGGTTGCCCGGTCACCACATCAGGTGTGACGGTTAACCGTTTTTGCTCATCTGGTCTGCAAACCATCGCCATGGCTGCTGGCCGGGTTCTGAACGAAGATGTGCCTGTCGCCATTGGCGCCGGCGTGGAGAGCATTTCGCTCGTGCAAATGCAGGGTGCAAATTACAGCAACATCACGGAAGAAAAGTTGATGGAAACCTATCCAGCGCTTTGGATGCCGATGATCGAGACTGCCGACATTGTTGCCGACCGCTATAATGTGGCGCGCGACGCACAAGACGAATATGCATTGCAAAGTCAGCAGCGCATGGCTGCGGCTCAAGATGCAAATTTGTTTGCTGATGAAATCGTGCCGATGGAAACCAAAATGAAGCAGGTCAATAAAGAGACTGGCGAGGAAACCATTGTCGATTACACAGTTGACCGCGATGAGTGCAATCGCCCGCAAACCACGCTGGAAGGCCTGAACGGTCTGGCACCGGTGCGCGGCGATGGCAATTTCGTAACCGCTGGTAACGCCTCGCAATTGTCTGATGGTGCGGCAGCTGTTGTCGTCATGGAAGGCAAGGAAGCCGAGCGTCGCGGGCTTGAGCCACTGGGCGCGTTTAAAGGCTTTACGGTTTCGGGTTGCGAGCCGGATGAAATGGGCATTGGGCCTGTCTTCGCCGTGCCGCGTCTGCTGGAACGTCATGGTTTGAGCGTTGACGATATCGATCTGTGGGAGTTGAACGAAGCCTTCGCGAGCCAGGCACTTTACTGCCGTGATCGTCTGGGCATTGACAATGAGAAGTATAATGTCAATGGCGGGTCAATCGCGATCGGTCACCCCTATGGCATGACAGGTGCGCGTCTGGTTGGGCATGCGCTCATGGAAGGCAAGCGCCGGGGCGCCAAAAATGTTGTCGTAACGATGTGCATTGGCGGTGGCATGGGTGCTGCGGGCCTGTTTGAAGTTCTGTAAGAAGAACATATAAAAACAGAGCTGCCACAGATAAAAATCTCCACGATACTGGATTTCATGGAGAGGCAAACTGTTAAGGCCCGCGGGGAGGCGAAAGCACCCCCCGCGGGCTTTTTTTTCGCAAGAGCTAATGCAAGGGAGCATTGAGATGAGATTTATGCAGATTATTGTGGGGTTGATCGCCCTCGCCTTTATCGGTCTGTGCGCTTTGGCATACGTAAATGTCGGCTGGCAGGGCTTTGACCGCGTGCTCGCCGAACCATGGGGCGTTGTCACACTCGCTGACGTTATGGTGGGCGCCGTGTGCATGACGATAGTTATTTTCGTTACCGAACCCGATTGGCGGGTGGCTCTGGCCTGGGCCGCACCGATTTTTGTGCTGGGACATGTCGTAAGTTGTGTCTGGGTCATCATGCGTTTTTTGAGGACAGAATCTGGCGAAGCAAATCACTGATTTGGTCAAATGTGCGTCCTGTGGATAAGTCGGTGGGGAATTTTGCGATTTTGTTTCACGCGAATGCCTGCCCACAACGTCAATAAGACATTGAAAAATCGTGAAAATTTCTGTCTCGTCGAAATAGTTAAAAAAAACTGCAACTATCTGTTGACGATATCTAGGGGTTTAGACACTATATGTAGTGTCTGGGTCCTGAGATTTGCCCCCCAAATTTTGGTGAGCGATAGGTGAAAGGCACGTAAAGCTGGTATCTGATCGTGGTAGGCTCTCGCGAGCTATGGCGGGTAAAACGCGCCTCCCGATAGGTATTCTTTTGTGGTCGAAAACCGCAGAAATGCTGGCTTTAGAATGGAATTCGAAGGGCTGGAACTGTCGGGGGACGATGAATGTTTAGAGATACGCTGCGCAAAGCTGGGCAAACAGGTGTGACGGATAAAGAAATGCAGGAATTGCTGAACACTTTCCCCGCAGATGAGCGGGCACCGCGTAAGGCGGCAGGAGATCCGGCTGAAAAAGAGCCGCGGATGGACTTTGACAGGCAGGACCAGGGGGTTCAGTTTGTGTCACGTCCACGGGTTAAAACCGACCCGGCCCGCGATGCGCTGCTGACCGAGTTTGGGAAAGCCACGCTGACCGACCGGTATCTTATGCCGGGTGAAACTTTTCAGGATCTGTTTGCGCGCGTCGCGTCCTATTATGGTGATGACGAAGACCACGCCCAGCGCCTCTATGACTATATTTCAAAGCTTTGGTTCATGCCGGCAACGCCGGTCTTGTCAAATGGCGGCACAGATCGTGGCTTGCCGATTTCCTGCTTTTTGAACGAAGCCAATGACAGCCTCGGCGACATCGTTAATTTGTGGAATGAAAACGTGTGGCTGGCCGCGCGCGGCGGCGGCATTGGCAGCTATTGGGGGAATTTGCGCTCAATCGGTGAGCGTGTCGGTCAAAACGGCAAGACATCCGGGATCGTACCGTTCATTCGGGTGATGGACAGCTTGACGTTGGCGATCTCGCAAGGCTCGTTGCGGCGCGGCTCGGCGGCGGTCTATCTACCGGTCGACCACCCTGAAATTGAGGAATTTATTGAAATTCGCCGACCAACAGGCGGTGATCCAAACCGCAAAGCGCTGAATTTGCACCATGGTATTTTGATTACGGATGCGTTCATGCGGGCGGTTGAGCGCGACGAGGAATGGGCTTTGCGGAGCCCGCGCGACGGGGCTGTGCAGGCAACTTTGCAGGCCCGCGATCTGTGGGTGCGTATGCTGACGGCACGCATCGAAACGGGCGAGCCATATATGGTGTTCAAAGACACGGTGAATAATCTGCGTCCCGAGCACCAGAAACTTCTCAACCTGGAAATTAAAACCTCCAATCTATGCTCCGAAATTACCCTGCCAACCGGCGAGGATCATCTGGGCCAACAGCGCACGGCTGTGTGTTGCCTATCATCGTTAAATGCCGAGAAATTCGTGGAATGGAGCAAAGACGAGAACTTCATTCATGACGTGATGCGGTTTTTAGATAATGTGCTGGAAGATTTCATTCAGCGCGCGCCAGACGAAATGGCGAAAGCCAAGTATTCGGCCCAGCGCGAACGCAGTGTCGGGCTTGGGGTTATGGGGTTCCACTCCTTCCTACAGGGCAACATGATTCCGTGGGAATCGGTGATGGCAAAAGTCTGGAACAAAAGAATTTTCACCCACATTAAGGAACATGCCGACGCCGCATCCAAAGAGCTTGCGCATGAGCGTGGGCCATGCCTGGACGCGGCTGAATGTGGTGCTAATGAACGCTTTTCAAACAAAACCGCTATCGCGCCGACCGCGTCGATATCGATTATTTGTGGCGGCACAAGCCCGGGCATTGAACCGATTGCTGCCAACAGCTTTACCCATAAAACCCTATCTGGCTCGTTCAATGTGCGGAACCGTCATTTGAACAAATTGCTGACCGAAAAAGGCCAGAACACGGACGATATTTGGTCATCAATCGTGACCTCGGGCGGATCGGTGCAGCATCTGGATTTCCTCAACGAAGACGAGAAAGCCGTGTTTAAAACGGCGTTTGAGATTGACCAGCGCTGGCTTATTGACCTTGCCGGCGACCGTTCTGATCTGATTGATCAGGCGCAATCGCTAAACGTGTTCCTTCCGGCCAACATTCATAAGCGCGACTTGCATCAGGTGCATTATCAGGCATGGAAAAAAGGCGTCAAAAGCCTTTATTATTGCCGCTCCCTGTCAATTCAGCGCGCAGAAAAAGAAACTACTGATGCCCCGGTAGCCGCGCCATCCGGCACGGTTTCCGATTATGATGAATGCCTATCCTGCCAGTAGCACAAACCAGCTGGCTGACACCGATTATAACTTTTGCGTGCACATCGCGCCCATTGAGAGAAAGAGAAAACGATGTCCCTTCTTGAAGAGCGTATTGTCTATAAGCCATTTCGTTACCCATGGGCCTATGATGCATGGCTAACCCAGCAACGCATCCACTGGCTCCCCGAGGAGGTGCCACTGGCCGAAGATGTGAAAGACTGGCACAAAAAGCTGACCGGTGCCGAGCGTAATCTGCTGACGCAGATTTTCCGGTTCTTTGTGCAGGCCGATGTCGAAGTGAATAATTGCTACATGAAGCATTACAGTCAGGTGTTCAAACCGACTGAAATTCAGATGATGTTGGCCGCGTTTTCAAATATGGAGACCATTCATATCGCCGCCTATTCACATTTGCTGGACACGATCGGCATGCCGGAGGTCGAGTATGAGGCCTTCATGAAATATGGCGAAATGAAGGATAAATACGATTACATGCAGGAATGGGGTGTCGAGACCAAATCCGATATTGCAAAAACGCTTGCCGTGTTTCGCGGGTTTACCGAAGGCTTGCAGCTATTTGCCAGCTTCGCCATTTTGATGAATTTCCCGCGCTTCAATAAGATGAAGGGCATGGGGCAAATCGTTACTTGGTCGGCACGCGATGAAACGCTGCATACTAATTCAACCGTCCAGTTGTTCCGGACATTCATTGAAGAAAATCCGGAAATCTGGAACGAGCAAATGCAGCAAGACCTCTATCGTGCCTGCGATAAGGTTGTGACGCATGAAGATGCCTTTATTGATCTGGCGTTTGAAATGGGCGGGGTCGAAGGGCTCGAGCCGGAAGAGGTGAAACAATATATTCGTTTCATCGGCAATCGCCGACTGACACAACTGGGCCTCAACCCGATTTATGACATTGTGAAAAATCCGTTGCCGTGGATGGACGAGATGTTGAACGGCATCGAGCACATGAATTTCTTCGAGGGCCGCGCGACCGAATATACCAAGGCCGCGACGTCGGGTACGTGGGACGAGGCATTCGACTGATCCAGCTGCGCGATCAACGGCCCGGTTAACGGGCCAGAAATTATGCCCGGCTAACGGGCCAGATATTAAAGGGGGTGTCGTCACCCCCTTTTTTTGTTACGATTTCGCTACGCCAATGAAAAACAACAACAAAAAGGGAGGCGGACATGCGTGCACGCACCATTTTATTATCATCACTTTTATTATCATCTCTATTATCATCACT
>DKNW01000123.1:0-14905 GCA_002469805.1 Rhodobiaceae bacterium UBA7378 | reverse complement strand
TATTATCATCACTAGCGCTATCAGGCGGGGCACGGGCTGCAGCTGCACCCGGATTTTATGTGTCGGTCGGCGCTATATTGGAAAGTGATTTTGACTTTGCCGGTAACGTCAACGAGCAAGACGAAGAAGGCAGCGGCAATCTGCTGGCCCTCGGCTACCGATGGTCCGATCTGTTAAGCGGCGAGATTGTTTATACCGATGCTAATGATTACCGAAACGTGCAGTTTGGTTCCTCGGAAGTTAATATGTGGGAAGCAGCAGCCCTCATCCACATTCCGGCGCTTTTGGATAGGCAGACCCATATCGATATGTCTTATGGTGGCGATTTTGCCCCCTACCTGCGGCTTGGCGCGTATCGGGCCGAGTTTCGTGAGGACTGGACGGCAGGTATTCGCAGCAGTTCGTCCGATGGCTTGTTGTGGGGCGTGGGGGTTGATTATGAAGTGCGACCGGGTGGTATTGTTCGGCTCGATTACACACCCGGCAGCATAGATGGTGACACCCTCGACCGGCTCACGCTCGGATTGGTTGTGCACTTTAGTGATTGAGATGGTGTAGGCAGGTGATTAGGGTAGGGTCCTAGTTGAAATTTGGGGGCATAGATATGATCGACCTATACACATCACCGACACCGAACGGATACAAGGCTTCGGTCACGCTTGAAGAATTGGAGCTTGATTACGAGGCGCACACAATTGATCTGCAAATCGGCGACCAGAAAAAACCTGAGTTCTTGGCAATCAACCCTAATGGGCGTATTCCTGCAATTGTCGACCGCGATCTGGATAATCTGCCAGTTTTCGAAAGCGGTGCTATCATGATTCATCTGGCGGAAAAAACGGGTAAACTTCTGCCGACCGAAGCCAGGGCGCGTGCGCGTGTGCTGGGTTGGCTGATGTTCCAGATGGGCGGTATCGGCCCGATGATGGGGCAGGCCAATGTGTTTTACCGCTATTTCCCGGAGAAAATTCAACCCGCCATTGACCGGTATCAAAACGAAGTTCGGCGTCTGTTTGAAGTTATGGATACGCATCTTGCTGATAGCGAATGGCTGGCGGATGATTTTTCCATCGCTGATATCGCAAACTGGTGCTGGACGCGCACAGCCAAATGGTCGGGTGTGGAAAGCCATGACCTTGAGCATTTGAGCCGCTGGAGCAGGGCGATGTCGGCGCGGCCGAAATGTCAGGCTGGTGTTAAGGTGCCGTTCGACCTTGCCTTGTTGATCGATGGTAAGGAAGACGAAGCTGAAAAATTCGCCAAGGAAGCTCAAAACATCGTGCAACGATAAGGCGCACTCGCGTAGCGCATATCACGAAGATGTCACCGCTTATGGAACCTCTGGTAGGATGCAAAGAAAACCGGAGATCTCGATATGTTGTCATTTTTCACGAAAAACGCCCCTACCGAACCAATTGAGGCAGTTGGACGCGTGCTCGACACGCTGTTTACCTCTGACAAGGAGCGACTGACGAAAACTGCTGTGCTAGCGCGGGTGGCTCAACAACCGGCACTCGTACAGGCGGAAATAAATAAGATTGAAGCTTCCAGTCGCTCGGTTTTCGTTTCCGGATGGCGCCCGTTTATCGGCTGGGTGTGCGGCATCGCGCTGGCGTATTCTTTTGTCCTGCGCGATCTACTTGCATGGTTCATGATGATTTATATCCCACATAGTCCACCGCCACCAGCCATTCAGATGGGAGAGTTAGTCACCGTTTTAATGGGCATGCTGGGTTTGGGTGGCTTGCGCACATTCGAAAAAATTAGCGGACGCGCGCGCTAACTTCGAAAGGCCGATCGCGCAGCCCGATCGCACCCTGCGGCGCATCGACACGGAAAAATATTTGCCTGCTCGGTCGCGTGGTTTTAAGCTATCGTTGTCTTTTGCTAGTGGGAGGTGCCGCATGGGTACGATAGATCAGCGCGAACTTGACGCGTTTCGCGAGCAGGCGCAGGCATGGTTTTCTGAAAATACGCCGCGTGAGGTAGACTTCATGTTGCCGTTGACCTTTATGGAGGTCGGCACAGATACGCAGTTCAATTTCCTGCGCGACTGGCAGAATAAGGTTTATGAAGCCGGCTATCTGGGCGCTCATTGGCCAAAGGAATATGGCGGGGGCGGTATGGCCCGCGAGTTTCAGGACGTTGCGACCAAGGTGATGGCTGCGGCGCGTACCCCAATTATGCTGAATGCCATTGGTTTGAACTGGACGGGTCCCCTATTGCTCGATCGTGGCACTCACGAAGAAAAACAAAAATACATTAAAGGCATATTGTCGGCGGAGAATATCTGGTGTCAGGGTTTTTCCGAACCCGATCACGGCTCGGACCTTGGCAACGCTCAAACCCGCGCTGTGCGCGATGGCGACGACTACATTATTAACGGGTCAAAAATCTGGACGACGCAGGGCAATTACGCCGATTACATGATTTTGCTGGCGCGCACGAACCCGGAAGCCGAAAGCAAATATAAAGGCTTGAGCTTTTTTCTCGCGCCGATGAAGGCACCGGGGATAGAAACCGTGCCAATCCGAAAATTGACCGGCGAATATGGCTTTACCCAAACATTCTTCACCGATGCGCGCATTCCCGCCTCCTGCCTGATGGGGAACGAAGGGGAAGGCTGGGTGATTGCCATGGAAACGCTAGAATATGAACGCGGCGCGCGATCGGGGCAGGCCGGCGGCCATGTGATGATGCTGGCGAACCCGGCGGATATTATAGACCTTGCAAAGAACGCCCAAGTTAATGGCCGCCCTGCCATTGAAGACCCCGCTTTGCGCGAAGAACTGGTTAAGCTGATGAGCGAAGCCCGTGCGCTTGGTCTCAATAGCCGCCGCGACAAAATTCAACCGCTAGCACAAGACCGGCCCATGTCCCTGGCATTGGGAGGTAAGTTATCGAGTACAGATTTTTACCAGCGCCTCAATGCCTTTGCGATATCGCTGCAGGGCACACGCGGAGCCTATTATGTCGACGACCCACAGGCGCACGAAAATGGCGTGTGGCAGCGTGGCTATCTAAACAGTTTCTCAGCCACGATTGGTGGGGGTACGTCGCAGATCCAGCGTAATATTATTGGCGAACATGTTTTAGGTCTGCCGAAAGGCTAAAATCAGGGGGCAGGCATGTCGGCATTTCTTAATCCAAACAACGCGCCCAGCATTGGTCTGAGCGAAGAGCAAGCCCAGCTACTTGATGTGGCCGCAGGGTTTTGCCGCGATAAGTCGCCGGTGGATCAGGTGCGTGCGTTGCTTGCAGATGAAACAGGATTTCAGCCTGAAATCTGGCAAGAAATAGCGGACCTCGGCTGGTTGGGCATTGGTATCCCTGAAACCTATGGCGGCATTGGACTGGGCTTGGGCGAAGTTGTGCCGATTGTAGAGCAAATGGGTCGTAATCTTTTGACGACGCCATATCTCGGCACGATTTTGGCAGCCCAAGCCGTGTTGCGCGGAGGCACAGAAGCGCAGAAAAATGAGATTTTGCCAAAATTGGTATCCGGCACGGCAGCGACATTGGCCTTGTGCGAAGATCATGCGGACTGGAACCTCGAAAATGTCAGTTGCACCGCCACGTTATCAGGCGACAAGCTTGTGCTTTCGGGTACCAAATACTTGGTTGCCGATGTGCCCCAAGCTGGCTATGTCATTGCAAGTGTGGCGCATGCCGACCAACCGGCGCTGGTCATTATTCCGGCTCAGCTTATCGATACGGACGCGTTGCGGCGTGAGAAAATTATTGATGAAACGCGCCGCGCTTTTGCAGTCGAGTTGGACAGCATTGACTTACCTGCTGACGCATTAATGGACCCGGCGGCGGCACGCGACACGCTTGCACATATCGAGCTGGCAGCGTCATTGTTAGCGGCTGCGGAAATGTGTGGCGGGGCATATAGCGTGATAGACTATACGCTGGATTACCTGAAAACGCGCAAGCAGTTCGGCAAGTTGATTGGCGGTTACCAATCGCTGAAGCACACAATGGTTGATGCCCATATGGGGTATGAGCGTGCGCGTTCGCATTTATACTCAGCCGCCTATTTGTTTGGACAGCAGGGTGAAGGCGAAATGGCCGTGCGGATGGCGAAAGCCGAGGCCGAGGAAGCATTTGCGTTTGCGGCAGACCGGTCGATCCAGTTTCACGGGGGCTACGGGTTTACCTATGATTGCGATGCCCAGCTTTATCGACGTCGCGCGATCTGGAACGCGGCCTTATATGGCGATGCCCGATATCACCGGCGCAAACTCGCCGATCTTATGTTCTAGTTTTTCTTGATTTCGACCTAAGTGTAAGCTCGATCCTAGGCTTGAACAGGACCTGGCGCGCTTCTAAGGCGACCCGTTGACACCAACATGTGCATCGCCAAAAGCCAAAGTGCGACACCGACATGAAATGCATGCCAGCTCAGCGCGGGCGATAACCAGGAGGCTTGGCGCAACACCAGCAAATTTACCAGCATGATGGCAGCGAGGGCCGCTTTAAAGAGCGCAGGCTGCGGGTTTAGCGGCGTCTGGCGGGCCGCAAGGTAAATCAATATGAGTGACCAGAGGAGAAAAAGCGGAACGCGGGCTGGCGGTATGACAAAACTCACGACACTTGCCACCGCTGCCAGGATCAAATGGCTTAACGCTAAATTTTGGGTGACTGGCGAAACACGAAGAAGTTGATGTGCCAGCGCCATGAGACCAACAAGCCCGCCAAACTGACTGGCAAACTGGTGCGGCGGTACCCAATTATCGCCAAGGCTCAGTCCAAAACGCAGAGCACCAAGGCTGGCGGCCACGCCAAACAGCAAAATGCCGATAGCGCTATATGGCAGATTGAGACGCCACTGCACGCGTGCAGTCCACAAAGCGACAAGGATAATCAGAAGTTCCGAAAGCGCATAATGTTGCGGCACAAGATTTACTCGGCGGGTTGCGAGGTCGGAGACGATTTCAAAATACCGGCGGCTCGCTTGATGTCGCGTGATGTCTGGCGCGATCCGTCATGGCTCCAGCCGGGCGGGGCGATGACGTAAAGTAAACGATGGTGCAGGCGCAGGCCGGGCTTCAAAATATCTTTTAAAATGCCCCAATATTCGTGAATGAAAACTTTAAACGGATTATAAGTTTCAAAATCCTTGACGAGACCATAGCGCGGGCGATCGGCCATATCTTCGGCAACAAATGTCCCGAACAGGCGATCCCATATAATCAGCGTGCCAGCATAATTGGCATCGAGATATTGCGGGTTTTTGCCGTGATGCACGCGGTGATGCGATGGGGTGTTGAAAATCGCTTCAAACCAGCGCGGCAGTTTACCGATTGTTTCAGTGTGCAGGAAAAACTGATAAACCGCGTTCAACGCACCGCAAAATATCACCATAATCGGATCGAAACCGATAAGCACGAGCGGCACTTTCAGCACAGTCGTGCCGGTGAAGTGTTTTGTCCAGCCCTGCCGCAACGCCACTGCGAACGAGAACCGCTGGCTTGAATGGTGGATGATATGCATCGCCCACGGCCAACGACAGCGATGCGCAATTCGGTGGTGCACGTAATAGCGCAGATCATCAAGTACAAAGCAGGCAATCAGTGTCGTCCATGTCAGTGGTAATGCATAGCTTTGAAATTGTTGCGCCCAAACCAGCATGCTCAGCGTCAAAAACGCTGCCGCACCGTTCGAAACGACGCTGAAAAGACCCATAAAAATGCTCACACCATCATCTGTGGCATGAAGGCTACCGCGCTGGTTGAAATAGCGCACAGCAATAATTTCAGCAAAAACGCACAGGAAAAACACAGGAATCGCCGTCAACATAACAGGTGTTGTAATAATGTCCTGAACGCTCATGTTTACTCCCTACCCTGGTAGATATTATTAAATAATTAACTAAATTAATATCAAGGTAAATAACTTACTAGTAGGTGTGTCATGAAGGTAAAGAAAAATTTCGATACGAAAATCTTCAAAAAAAGTGAGGTAATTTTCAAGACTAATGATCCGACAGATACTCTATATCTGGTGCAGAGCGGTAAGGTTGCCATTCATGCCCGGGAGGGGCTGAAATTGGCGACGCTCGAAGCAGGTGAGATGTTTGGCGAACTAGGATTTTTGACCGGTGATCTGAAGCGCACGGCCTCAGCGATTGCGGAAACCGAATGCGTCATCAACGTTATATTCGCTGATGTTATGCAGCAGAAAGTAGATGATGCGGACCCGGTTTTACGTGCCCTGATCCGCAGTCTCACCATTCGCCTCGCTGAAGCCAATGAACTGAGCGAAAAATACTGGCTTGAACTCGATATTTACAAGAATTTGACCTAAATCTGGCACGTCAGGCGAATAGGAAAAATTATGCTGAAAAATAATGCTGGATCCGTGCGCTCACATCTTCTTCGAGATCTTTGAAAAACAGCGTGTAATCGTAAAGATGATAGCCCTCAGGTGGAAATTTCACGAGGTGACGTTTGGGTTTGCTGACTACTAAATACCCATATTTTGGATCAAGACGGGCATCAAAATTTTCATCCTCCGGTGTTTCATAGCCTAAAAACTCAAGTCCCAGTGCGTTATTGCTTTGCGGGCCATAAATATTTGACCAAGCATCGTCCTTGTTAAATTTGGGAAATGCCGGGCCGATTTGGTCGCGGGCTTCAGAGGCATCAACCCCGCCGGATATCGGATTAAAGCCCAGCACTCTTTCGCCTTGCGATCGGGCTGGTACAAATTCATAGCCGTTCCAAACCGCACCCCGCCGCAGAGACTCGGGGTTGAATTTCTCACCAACTGTGTCGAAAGCGATGACGCAGCCCGACTGGTCGCGCGCGGTCGCCAGCGGAATATTGTCGATATCGGCGGTAAACTCCCGCTCGGTCAACGCCGCGCCGACCAGATACGCCGCCACCATGCGCGTCCGCAGGTCAGAGTTATTAACCCGTTCATTAATCAGTCGCGCGCAATGCCCCGCCCCCTGACTATGTGCGGCAATGATAAAGGGTCGATCTTTATTTATGCCGGTCAGAAATTCTTCAAAAGCGCGGGCCACGTCTTCATAAGCGGTGGTCAACGCATTGTGACCGTTCTTGTTTTGCGCGAAATAGGAAGCCAAGGTCGCCTGCCGGTATTTCGGCGCGTAAATATTGGCATGGTTTCGAAAGATGCCCGCTTGCGCCGGTAAAACCATCTGTTCGACAATGATGGAAGAAGCCGGTTCATCTATCGGGGCGTTCCAGCTCTCCTTGCTGAGATAGGTTGTCGGGTGCACGAAAAATACATCGACGGGTTTGGGGTCTTCGCGGGCATCTTCAAAGCTGTTCCGGCTACCTGCGCCGCACCGGTTCGGGACGCGGTACCAGTTATTTTGATCTGAATAATCGGGCTGGAAGGGTACGGATGCGGCATCGAAACCCGAACGCGGCATAATTTTCCATCGCACGGCAATGAAAAGCAGCAGCAGGCTTAACCGCGCCCGAAGTAAGAAGCCGCTCACAGCAATGATGAGGGCCGCGATGAGAAAACTATTCATGTGGCTATGCCTTCACGTTCAGGTTTGTATTTTAGACCACGCATTTTATGATTGCGCGCTATTGGTTATGCGCGGCGATCGGCCCGTCAAAATGAATGCCGGCCGCGCTGAGCCGGCTGATCAAGGCTTGCCCAAGACCCGAAGCGCTGGTGAGAACGCCACCATATCCGGCACCGCCCGGCAATTTGTCGAAATCTTCGACCAGACAAAGCGCACATTCACTCACCAGTTTGGAGGTGACTTTATAGCCCGGGTCGCCTTCGCCATGCATGGCAAAAACCGACTTCTCGCCAGCATCTGTTTCGACGATGAACTTGCAGTCAAACCAGCCATTGTCGCGTTCCGCTTCGGTTGGGCCTTGTCCGGGCTGTTTGAGCAATGGGCGCACCAGTTTTCTGAGTGGTGTCATAATGACCAGCGCCGCAACGCCGAGGCCCAGCGCGGCTGAAATGCCCTGCCTGCGCGATTTATTATAGCCATACTCTTGGTAGGTGAAATTGGGCCCGTAAGGTTCTTGGCGCTGGCTCAACAAAGCGGCAGAGCGACGAACCACACGTGTATTAGCCGCCGCCATAATGAACGGACCAGACCAGCCGTTTATCTCCGGCTTTCGTGCAACTTCAAATGTGTCGCGACTTTTGGCGCGCATGTCTTCGGTATAGCTGTCTGGTGGGTTCAGCAGAAATGGATCGGTTAGATCGTCACCGAGATCGAGATCGCGCATTGAAAAGATTGTCTCCAGCGTGCCGCCCGATGCACCCCCTTTGAAGGAGTGAAAGGATTCGACACGCTTCACTGGCTTGCCGAGTTTCTTGACGCTGAAGAAGCTACCAAGGTCGGACGGAATTGAATCGAAACCGCACGAGGGGATAATGCGCACGCCCTTGGCGGCGGCCGCGTCATGGTGTTTGCGGATCATGTCTTTAACCCAGAAATTTTCGCCAGTGATGTCGACATAATGCGCCGAATTTTCAACACAGGCCGCAACCAGCTTCGAGCCGTATCGGTGGAAAGGCCCCGCTGTCGATAAAACGACTTTCGCGCGTGCTGTGATTGCGTTCAGTGCCGCCATATCTTCGGAGTTTGCGATGAGAATTTCGACTTCCGGCGACAAGCCGACATGCACTGCTTGTAGCTTTTCGGCATTTCGGCCTGCAATGGCCCATTTTATCGGTCGTCCTAATGACTGAATATACGCGGCACATAATTTTCCGGTAAAGCCCGTGGCACCGTACACAACTATATCTAGGTCTTTCACAGCAACTCCCTTTTTATATGCGCATGCTTTAAGCGCGTCGACAGTGTAGCTGTTTTTGCGGCCTTGCCAATTAAGGTCTTGCCCAAACTTGTGCGTTTCTTCACGCTAGGAGTGCATGGCACAGCAAATGACCAGTGGAGAAAACGGACTTGTCGCCCCGCGTGTGCGCGATTTGGTTGTCATGGTCTTCACCGATCTGGATGGCACCCTGCTCGATCACGACACATATGCGTTTGATGCAGCGCGTCCGGCGCTGGCGGCTTTGACTGCGCGGGCGATACCAGTGGTGCCTGTGACCAGTAAAACGCTGGCCGAGTTACAGCCGCTAATGCATACGCTTAATTTATCGGGGCCGGCAATAGCAGAAAACGGAGCCGTTGTGCGGCGCGCCGATGGCGCGGTTGACCGGGCAATGTCGCGGCAGGAACTGGCAGCGGTGTTGGACAATCTACCCCAAGATATACGACGCGACATGCGGTGCTTTTGCGATATGGATATTGACGAAATAATCGCGTTGACCGGGCTGCGCCATGACGACGCACAACGCGCTGCCGCGAGAGAGGCCAGCGAACCGTTTTTGTGGCAGGGAACAGATATGCCGCCAGCCGAGCTTACCGCCGCGCTAGCGAAAGATAACGTCCGGCTCACACGCGGTGGGCGGTTTTTTCACATTGTGCCGGTTCGCGACAAAGCCGCGGCAATGGCAGAATTGCTGGCCGATCAAGCTGCGGGGACGCAAAGTTGGGCGCTGGGCGATGGGCCTAACGATGTGTCTATGTTGCTGGCTGCCACTCGTGGTGCCGTGATTGCCAACCCTCATGTCGATACTGAAACTTTGCTCCCCGCCAACCACAATTTATATATCAGCCGCGGTATCGGGCCGGTGGGCTGGGGCGAGGCGATTACCGCTTTTCTGAAAGAAGATTTCGACTAAGCTGTCTAGCGGCAACAAGAAGTCCCGCCTGGCAATAAGTTCTCTGTAACAAGGTGTTTTTATGTCTGATTTTTTTCAAAATGGTAATGTCTCGACCCTGCATAATTTGACGCGTCGGTCGGTGGAAGACCTTGAATCTGAATTGATCAGCTTTGCCGATTCACGCCCTATTGGGCTTGTTTTGCCGTCGCTTTTTTCCGAGTTGAAGAGGCCAGCGCTCGAAAATATTGTTACTGAGCTGACAAAAGTGCCGTATCTGTCGCGCATTGTTATCGGGCTTGATCGTGCCGATGCAGATCAGTTTGCGTATGCGAAGGAATATTTCTCGCGCCTACCGCAAAACCATGTGGTTATTTGGCATGACGGTCCGCGCATGCAGGCGCTCGACGCGGAGCTGGCAGAATTGGGGCTGGCACCTCCTGAGCTGGGAAAGGGGCGCAATGTCTGGTATTGTTTCGGCTATATGTTGGCTGCGCGCGACGTGTTTGCCATCGGCCTGCACGATTGTGATATTCTGACCTATGAGCGCTCCTTGCTGGCGCGCTTACTGTATCCGGTGGTTAACCCGGTTTTTCCCTATGTATTTTCAAAAGGCTATTATCCGCGTATCGATGGCGGCAAGCTGGGCGGTCGGGTGACGCGCTTGCTGATCACGCCGTTGCTTGCCGCCCTGCGCAAGGTTTGCGGTGATAATAGCTATTTGCGTTTTCTGGATAGCTTCCGGTATCCCTTGGCGGGTGAGTTTGCCATGCGCAGCCATGTCGTCGCGGATATTCGTATCCCGTCCGATTGGGGATTGGAAATTGGCGTGTTATCGGAAGTGCGGCGTAATTATTCCAACCGCGTGATCGCGCAGGTTGATATTGCGGATAATTACGACCACAAACATCAAGAAGTTTCGGCTGATGATGCCAGTCGCGGGTTGTCGCGCATGAGTGTAGATATCTCCAAGGCCATATTTCGTAAGCTTGCTACCGATGGCGAAATTTTCTCGTCGGAAAAATTCCGCACCGTGAAAGCAACATATTTCCGCGAGGCGCTCGACCGCATAGATAGTTATTACAATGATGCACTGATGAATGGGCTGACGCTTGACCGCCACGCCGAAGAAGCTGCGGTTGAGTTGTTTGCTAAGAACATAATGGTCGCGGGCGAGACATATCTCACCAACCCGATGGAAACGCCGTTTCTGCCGAGCTGGAACCGCGTCAATGCTGCGTCGCCAGATTTTCTGGTGCGCTATGCTGAAGCGGTGCGCATGGATAATGAAAGCGTGTCTTAATCGGTATCGGCGCTTTTATGGGCGTCGCTTTTATTGGAAATCCAGACGGTTTGATAGGGCGCTAGTTCGACCTCCTCGTCTTCCGCATTGACGGGCACACCACTCAGCAAATCAATCCACTGCGTATCGGCGAATATGTTCATATCGCGCAGGCTCAATTTTTTCTCGTCCGGTGTAATATTTGTTACCACAAAAAGCGACTGACGCCGATCAAGGCTTTGGCGCCAGAATCCAAACATGCCGGGCTTTATGTGCAAGGTGAATTGCGTCGCGTCGGGGTGAAACGCTTTTTGCTGTTTGCGAATGTTGAGGCGCCGGCGCAACTCGAAAAATACTTGCGCCATGGTGCTATCTCCCGTAGCCAGCTGATCATTAATATCATCCACGCGCCATTGCGTGCGATTGAGTGAGCGGTTTTGCCCGGTCTGCTGTGCACGCGCTTCGTCGTTTTCGGCAGCCAGAAAACTTTGCACATAAAAAGCAGGAATGCCTTCAAGCGACATCATGATTGTTTGTGAGGCGATGAAGCGGTCGATTTGATGCGTGTCGGGGCCGTTAACTGTGCCTTTCAGGGCCGAAAATAATGTGGTGTTCATTTCATATGGCACATTGCGCTCACCGAAACTGCGCATGGTTAAGCGGCCACCAAAACTCTGCACGGTTTCGGTCATGCGGGAAATTTCTTCCTGTGGCAGCAGACCTTCAACCGGGCGCAGCCCGATACCGTCATGGCTGGCTGAAAAATTAAGTAATGTGCAGCCATCTGGTGTGGGGGCCGTGCTCATCATCCAGCGGCGCAAATAAGTCGAGCGGCCCGTGAGCAAGGCATGTACCAGCAAGGGCGGCAAGCTAAAATTGTAAATCAGATGGGCTTCGTTACCATTGCCGAAATATTCCAGATTTTCATGTGCGGGCACATTGGTCTCAGTGATTAGCCAAACATTATTCTCCAAATGATCGATCAAAGTGCGCATCATTTTGATGATCTCGTGCGTCTCCTGCAAATGTAGGCAGCTTGTGCCGGGCTGCTTCCACAAAAACCCGACAGCGTCGAGCCGGAACACGCGCACACCCTTATCGATGTAAAAGCGGAGCAAGCGAATAAACTCGCATAAGAGATCAGGATTGGAAAAATCCAGATCAACTTGATCGGGCCCGAATGTGCACCAGACCAGTTTCTCACCCGCTGCCGTTTCATGGGCGTATAGCAGCGGCGAGGGGCGTGGCCTGACAACACCACTCACATCATCATGCGGCGCTGCGGTTTTAATGAAATCGCGCCCCGGTGCTTTATCGTCAAGAAACTGATGAAACCAGACATGGCCCGCCGATGCATGGTTGATTACGACATCCGACATCAGCCGGAAGCGCTTCCCGATTTGGCTGATATCCTCCCAATCTCCGAGATCTGGGCGCACAACATCATAGTCGCTAACCGCGAAGCCATCATCTGAGGTAAAGGGAAAAAATGGCAAAATATGAACGCCATTAACGACGCTATCCAAATGTCCCTCCAGAAAATTCAACGTGTTCTGAAGCGGGCGCTGGGTATCGCACAAAATAGTATCGCCATATGTGATGAGGAAACTATCGGCTTCGGACCATGGCAGCTCAGCTTTTGCGGCGCGCTTTTCAGCTGGCGTAGGTGTATCAGGTGCGAGGGAAAAGGCATCGCAAATTCGTGCACTCAAGGTGCGCGCGTCTGCATCTGGATAAATCAGTTCAATGTGATGGGATAGAATTTCACGCAACACGGGCCAAACGCCTCAAATTAAAATTTATTCATAACCTTTAGCGGGTGATAATCATAGTCGGCATTGCGGCTAATAACAAAATCCGCACGCGGTGTTAAGTCTTCCCAAATACCGAGCGTCCAGCTTTTGTAATGTGCGCAAAATTCTGCGACCGCGGCACGGTCGGCAAATTGCCAGACGCCGCTGGCGCGTGCGTTGCCTTGTTCTTGAAGCCATCGGCTATCAATAACGGCCTCGAAGTTTTCCTGGCGCAGCAAAAGCGTGGCGTGGCACATATCCCATATGGGTTGATATGCGCCGACATGCATGCGCGACCACTTTTTCCAGATAGCTTGAGGGTCGTGAGCTTCTTCCCAGCTATTTTGCGGACTCTCTTCTACACAATCTGCGTGGCCGCCAACGCACCAGCCTTCTAGAAAAATAAAATCTGGACACGCGATAATCTCACGATGCGCGCCACTGGGCAGGCGGTCATCATGGCTCTTGGAAAATCGCGGTAGATGCATGGCGCGCGCTGGCGAAACTTGCTTGATGTTGCGCAACGTGTCGGCTAATAACGCGACATCATGCGTGCCCGGAACACCGCGCGTGGCGCATAGCGGGTGTATGGTGCGCGCAAGGTGCTGGCGGTCAGATTTCGGTAAATAAAAATCGTCAAGTGACAATGTGAGAGCGGTTTTTCCCTCTTTTTCCAGTGCTTCGGTCAACGCCCGACAAAGCGTTGATTTTCCCGCGCCCTGTCCGCCGGAAATGCCAAGAATAAAGGGTGCCGCATCGCGTGCCATCAAAAAAGCACCGAGCGTGTAAACTAAATCATTTAACTTCATTCTCGCAAAATAAAACGCTTTAGCCCGCCGGTAAAGCCGCCTTGTGCACAAGGTACACTATGACCCTTGCATAAAACCTTGTGCGGTCACATTTGACCATGCTGGCATCTTCGTCCTTGTTCTCTCAATTTCAATATGGGACGCTTTGGCCGCGACATAAAATTGCATCTGGGGAGATGTCATGCCGGAAGAAACAATCACCGATATGATTAGCGACATGACACCGCCGCGATCCGATGCGATCAAATGAACGGACCATTGTATGCGTTATTCCCTAAACTATCTTCGGCGTGATTACCTGCCGAATTTTGCGTTAAAGTTCAACCTAACCAACGCAACCCTTTCGGCTTTCGGGCTGTTGGTCGCCATAGCTCTGCCTGCGCTGACGCCGGCCAAAGCAGATGTATCCCAAACTGAGAGACCCAATTTTCTGGTCATTTTGGCAGATGATTTGGGCTGGGCTGATTTAGGGGTTATGGGCAGTCAAATCCGTACACCGAATTTGGACGCGCTGGCCGCGCGCGGTATGCTTATGAGCAATTTCTATGTCGCACCGACATGCGCGCCGACCCGCGCTATGTTGCTGACGGGTTTGTCGAGCCATGAAGCGGGGCTGGGTACCCAGCATCAACAGCAGGCCGAAAGTCAAAAAGGCGCGATTGCCTACGGCGGTCAGTTGCATGACGGCGTGGTGACCCTGAGCGAAGCGCTCGGCGATAGCGGGTATCAAACGATGATCAGCGGCAAATGGCATATTGGGCATGATGACACACAAGCGCCGCACAGACGTGGGTTTCAGCGGAGCTTTATTCTACGCGAAGGGGGTGCCAGCCATTTCGAAGACATGCTTGAAATCAATCCGGTGGAATTACCGTTTTACTTTGAGGATGGTCAGCCAGTCGAAAAACTGCCTGCAGGGTTTTATTCAACCACCAACTACACCGACAAAATGTTGGAATTTCTCGACCAGCGTGATCGCAGCAAACCATTTTTCTCCTACCTCGCCTACACCGCCCCCCATGACCCGTTGCAAGTGCCCGATGATTGGCTAGAGGCCTATCGCGGCGTGTTTGACGCCGGCCCCGAAGCAGTGCGCGCGCGGCGCATGGTGGCACTGCGCGATAAAGGTCTGTTTCCTGAAGGCGCAGACATACCACCGCCTTTGGCTTTGCCCCCGCTTGTGCCGGGTCGCAAGAAACCATGGTCTGAGCGCAGTTCTGAAGAACGCCGCATCGATGCCCGTCCGGTCGAGATTTACGCAGCCATGGTTGAGATTTTGGATCTGAATATCGGGCGGGTGCTGGATTATTTGACCACGCAGGGCGAGTTGGACAACA
>DKNW01000002.1:37925-39247 GCA_002469805.1 Rhodobiaceae bacterium UBA7378 | reverse complement strand
AGTTTTACCTCGTGCAGACACTCGAAATACGCCATTTCAGGCGGATATCCTGCCTCTGTCAGCGTCTCGTAACCAGCCTTGATAAGCTCGACAACACCGCCGCACAGCACAGCTTGCTCGCCGAACAGGTCGGTTTCGCATTCGTCGCGGAACGTTGTCTCGATAATACCCGAACGCCCACCGCCCAGACCGCAAGCATAGGACATTGCGACATTGCGCGCATTGCCGCTTGCATCTTGATGCACGGCCATCAGACACGGCACGCCGCCGCCTTTATTATATTCGCCGCGCACGGTATGGCCCGGCCCTTTCGGGGCAACCATGGCTACATCAAGGTCGGCGCGCGGCATAATCAACTTGAAGTGAATCGCCAGACCATGCGCAAACATCAACATGGCGCCCTCTTGCAGATTTGGCCCGATATGCGTGTTGTAGATGTCTTTTTGCAGTTCATCGGGCGTCAAAATCATCACCACATCGGCCCAGGCAGCTGCCTCGGCAATATTTTTCACCTCGAGGCCTTCGCTTTCAGCTTTGGCAACTGAGCTTGATCCATCGCGTAGACCAACACAAATTTGCGTAACCCCGCTATCGCGCAAATTCAGCACATGGGCATGGCCTTGCGACCCGTAACCAATGACGGCCACTTTCTTGGTTTTGATAAGTTCGATATCCGCATCGCGGTCATACAACATGTCCATAAAATCGCTCCCGGAGAATGGCTGATATTGGTTTAATGAATTGTGGTTCACTCAGTAAGGGTTATTGGGTATGGGTTTACATGGCCTCGGCGCCACGCGCAATGGCTGCTACGCCGGTGCGCGAAACTTCTTTAAGACCTAACGGCCGCATCAGGCCAATAAACGCATCAATCTTCTCGGTACGACCGGTTAGCTCGAAAACAAAGCTGTCGGGCGTTGCATCGACCACGCGGGCACGAAACGCTTCCGACATCCGCAAGGCCTCTACCCGCGCTTCGCCGCGGCCTGCGACTTTGATCAGCGCCAGTTCGCGTTCCACGCTATCGGTTTCCACCGTCAAATCCATCACATGATGCACGGGCACAAGGCGACCCAGTTGGGCTTTGATTTGCTCGATGACCATCGGCGTGCCATTGGTCACGATGGTAATGCGCGAGGTGTGGTCGTCGTCGTCAACCTCCGCCACGGTCAGGCTATCAATATTATAGCCACGCCCCGAAAACAGGCCTATGACACGGGCCAGCACGCCGGCTTCATTATCCACCAAAACAGAAATGGTGTGCGTGTTATTCAGGTCTTGCGTGGTCATTATCCCTCACATGCAATTCGTGCGCGCGACTT
>DKNW01000002.1:0-37596 GCA_002469805.1 Rhodobiaceae bacterium UBA7378 | reverse complement strand
GCGCGACTTGGTTGCGCGTCTTAATAACGCAGGCGTGCGCCAGATGGAAGCCTCGGCTTCACACCATGGCCTTACCAGCGTCTGAAACTTCGACATCCAGCCCCTGATCATCTGCTAGCAACATGTCATTATGCGCAGCACCCGACGGTATCATGGGGAAGCAATTTTCGTCCTTGGTCACAATGCAATCAAAGATGACCGGCCCTTGGGTCTGCATCATCTTGTGGATGGCATCATCCAATTCGTCCGGCTTTTCGGCCCGAATACCGGTTGCGCCATAAGCCTCAGCCAGCTTGACGAAATCAGGTAGGGCTTCTGAATAACTGCTCGAATAACGCCCACCATGCAACAACTCCTGCCATTGCCGCACCATGCCCATATATTCATTATTCAAGATGAATATTTTAATCGGCAAGCGATACTGCACTGCTGTCGATATCTCCTGCATCGTCATCAGAACAGAGGCTTCGCCTGCAATATCGATAACCAGCGCGTCGGGGTGCGCCACCTGCACACCCACGGCCGCGGGAATACCATAACCCATCGTGCCCAGCCCGCCGGATGTCATCCAGCGATTAGGGTCTTCAAAGCGATAATATTGCGCGGCCCACATTTGGTGCTGGCCCACCTCGGTAGTGATGTAGGTATTCGGGCCCTTCGTCAGCTCATACAGACGTTCGACCGCATATTGCGGTTTAATGGCGTCGGTGTCTTTGCGATAGGCAAGGCAATCACGCCCGCGCCAACCCTCAATCTCCTGCCACCAAGCGGCCAGCGCCTTCTTATCTGGCTCCGCGGCGCGAGACTTCCAGACACGCAGCATATCTTCCAGCACATGCGCAACATCGCCAACAATCGGCACATCAACAATAACATTCTTGTTGATCGAAGATGGATCAATATCGATATGGATTTTCTTCGAGTCCGGTGAGAAAGCGTCAAGTCGTCCGGTGATGCGGTCGTCAAAGCGGGCACCTATATTGATCATGACATCGCAATCATGCATGGCAAGATTTGCCTCATATGTGCCGTGCATGCCCAACATGCCGAGCCACTGGCTATCGGCAGACGGAAACGAGCCAAGCCCCATCAAGGTTGATGTGATTGGGTAGCCGGTAAGTTTAACCAATTCGCGCAAGAGCTGACTGGCCTGCGGGCCAGAGTTAATAACGCCACCGCCGGTATAAAATACTGGTTTTTTGGCGTTCGCCATTAGCTCGACGGCTTCGTAAATCGCTTCGATGTCACCCTTGATCTGGGGTTTATAGGTTTTGTGCTTAACCGCAGCCGGGCGCACATATTTGCCTTCGGCAAATTGCACGTCCTTAGGAATATCGACCACAACGGGGCCCGGCCGTCCGGTAGTTGCGACGTGAAACGCCTCATGCAGAATGCGCGGTAAATCGTCAGCTGACTTAACCAAGTAATTATGCTTGGTGCATGGTCGCGTGATGCCAACCGTATCGGCTTCTTGAAACGCGTCATTACCGATCAGATGTGTAGCAACTTGGCCGGTGAGGCAGACCATCGGGATCGAGTCCATCAGCGCATCCGTTAAGCCGGTCACGGCATTGGTGGCGCCAGGTCCAGAGGTCACCAGCACAACGCCGGGTTTGCCGGTAGACCGCGCATAGCCTTCTGCCGCGTGCGTCGCACCTTGCTCGTGGCGCACCAGAATATGTTCAACCGCGTCCTGCTGAAAAATCTCATCGTAAATTGGCAGAACGGCGCCACCCGGATAGCCGAAAATATGCTCCACCCCTTGGTCTTGCAGGGCCTTGAGAACCATTTGGGCACCGGTCATCATCTCGGACATTTTATATCTCCTCAATAAACAAAGGCAGAAGGCGGCAATCTCCCCTTCTGCCATTGGGTGGAAAATAAAGGCTGAATATTACGTCGTCAACTGATTTTTTGAAATAAATGAAAAGATTTTTGCGAATTTTTCTTCATAATCTTGCTCGGTGAAGCGCGGCCAGCCCACCAACTGATTGCGGAACCACGTCATCTGACGCTTTGCGTACCGCCGGGTCTGCATTTGGGCCTGCGCAATCGCGGCGGGATATTCCATGGTACCACCTGCAACCGCCGCCAACTCATTCACGCCCAGTGCCCGCATCGCCATGGCATCAGGGGGCAGGTTTTTGGCCACAAGTGCGGCGACTTCGGCTTGGGCTTTGCCATCCTCCAGCATTGCATCAAAGCGCGCATTGCAGCGCGCATAGAGCCAGGTACGCGACGGCATTAACAAGAGGCACATGGCGGGATCAGGCAACAAAGCGGGGTGTTTGTCATTTTGCCATGCCGATAGCGGACGTCCGGTCGCCGCGACCACCTCAAGCCCGCGCAAAATGCGCTGCGGGTCGTTCGGGTGCAACCGCGCTGCGAGGACCGGATCACGGGCCTGCAATTCTGCGTAGAGTGCTTGGGAACCTTGCGTGGCAAGACGCGCACGCAGATCTTCGCGCAGGGCCGCAGGAATATCTGGAATATCGGCAATCCCCTGCCTCAAAGCACGAAAATAAAGCCCTGTCCCACCGGCAAAAACTGGTATTTTCCCAGCCGTGCGCACCGTGTCCAGCACCTCGGCAACGTCTGAAATCCATTGCCCGACGCTATAATCGCGCGCCACATCAACATGCCCGTACAAATGATGCGGCACACGGGCTATATCCTGCGCGCTAGGGCGCGCGGTCAACACATTTAGTGTGTTGTACACCTGCATTGAATCAGTATTGATGATAGCCCCGTTACACGCCTCGGCAATGGCTAGCGCCAATGCCGACTTGCCGCTGGCGGTCGGGCCTGCAATAAGGTAGGCGGAAGGTGCCGATGGTGGGTCGGATTTCATGCCTCCAGTCTTAATGGGTTCTATGCCATGACAAAAGAAATTCTCGTGTTAACTACTGCGCCCGGTGCCGGTGTGTTGAACGCGGCAATACTCAACCAGATTGCCGAAACTGTCCCTGGCCTGCCCACGGCAGACATATTAGCGCGTGACGAAGCTGCGGAATTTGCCCTGCCCGATGATCAAAGCACCGCCGCCCTTACAGACGCCGTGCGCGCAAGCGTGCAAGATAAAGCTGTCGATATTAATGTTGTGCCAGCCAGAGGGCGGCGCAAAAAGCTGCTGGTCGCTGATATGGAAAGTACGATTATCGAGCAGGAGTGCCTTGACGAGTTGGCGGCTGATATGGATGTACAGGAAAAGATGGTCGATATCACCGCGCGCGCCATGCGTGGTGAGCTTGATTTTGAACCGGCCTTGCGCGCACGCGTTGCAATGCTGGCCGGCCTGCCCGTATCGGCGCTGCAGAACCTTTACGATACCCGCGTCTCGCTCATGCCAGGGGCCGCAACGCTTCTTGCAACACTTAACGCGCACGCAACCACATGTGGGCTGGTTTCCGGCGGCTTTCGTTTCTTCGCAGAAAAAATCGCCGCGCGTTTGGACTTTGACCTGTTCCAATGCAACGATCTCGATATTGCCGAGCATGCATTAACGGGCCGCGTGCTCGACCCAATATTGGGGCGCACCGCCAAAGCCGACATTATGCAAACCTGGTGCAGTGATCTTGGGCTTACCCCCGCAGATGTTATCGCGGTTGGGGACGGGTCAAACGATCTTGCAATGCTGGGGGCCGCAGGCATGGGCGTTGCCTTTCGCGCCAAGCCCACCGTAGCCGCCGCCGCAAAGGTCACGATTGATCACGGAGATTTGACGGCGCTTTTATATCTGCAAGGCTATAAAAAATCGGACTTCGCCAGCGCTTAATCTGGAAACCCGCCAAGTATTACGGTGTGAGTTTTATCACGACATAGCGAATACCGGCCCGCGATGTGACCAGCAAAAGAACTTTTTCCATCCCGTCATCGCGCGCGCGTTTAATAGCTTTCGCCACTTCCGCCGCACTATTGGTCTTGGCTTGCTCGACCTCGGAAATAACGTCACCCGGGCGCAAGCCCTTTTCCGCCGCATGGCTATCAGAAGCAACTTTCAATAGCACCGCGCCTTTAACCTTGGGGTCAATCTGAAATCTTTCGCGCACCGTGTCGTCAATGTCACCAAGGGTTAATCCCTGAACCGTCACATTGTCTTTACTCGTGGTTTGCTTCTCCGGCTTCGTATCGGTTTTTTCTGCCAGTGGCTCTTCAAGCCGGCCCGTTACAATCGTCAGCGTTTTGCTTTTACCGCGCCGGATAACCTCAACCTTGACCGATTTGTTAATTTCCGTGTCGGCAACGATTCGCGGCAGATCGCGCATTTGCGGCACATCTTTGCCGTTAAATCGAACGATAACATCGCCAACGCGGATGCCACCTTTCTTAGCAGGCCCGTCATCTGACACTTCCGACACCAGCGCACCACGCGCTTTATTCAACCCTAGGCTTTCTGCAAGGTCATCCGTCACCGCTTGAATACGCACGCCAAGCCAGCCGCGGCGCGTCTCGCCAAACTTGCGAAGTTGGGCAATAACCGAGTTGGCCAGATCAGCCGGAATGGAAAAGCCGATGCCAACCGAACCACCTGATGGTGAGATAATTGCCGAGTTTACCCCGATAACCTCGCCATCAAGATTAAACAGCGGGCCACCAGAATTGCCCCGATTAATTGCCGCATCCGTCTGGATGAAGCTGTCATACGGACCGGCGTTAATATCTCGGTTAATCGCCGAGATTACGCCAGCCGAAAGCGAACCGCCCAGACCAAACGGATTGCCAATCGCAATAACCCAATCGCCCACCCGCGCCGTTGAGGACTTGCCCATCGGCACGAAAGGCAAATTTTTGTCGGCTTTGACCTTCAGCACAGCAATGTCGGTTTTCGGGTCGCGCCCGATCACTTCGGCGTCATATTTTGACCCATCGGAAAAATTGACGACGATTTCGTCAGCTTCTTCAATGACGTGGTTATTGGTGATGATGATGCCGTTAGGGTCGATCACGAAACCCGACCCCAGCGACGAAACTTTACGACGGCTAGGAGCTTGGCCCGGCTCTTGCCGCTGGCGGAAAAACTCTTCAAAGAAGTCATTAAATGGTGGCTGACCCGGCGGGGTCGCACTCGAATCCACCGTCTGGCTTGTTGAAATGTTCACCACCGCTGGCATAAGGCGCTCGGCAAGATCGGCAAAACCGTCGGGTGTGCCGCGCGCCAACGCTGGCGATGCCAGCCCTATTAAGGCGGCTGCGACGATTATTGATCGGGAGTTTTCGAAGAAGGAAGAGATAATATTCATTGCAAACCTGTTTTAATTCACCAGCCAGACAAGTGCCACGCCGGATAACATAGCGATAAGCCCCCCACGGCGGAGTTGGACATCGCTAACCATGTCGACCTGACGAACCATACGGCGCAAAAATGTCGGAAAAAGGGCATACATCGCTCCTTCGACTGCAAGAACCAGGCCAAGCGCCAGCAGAAGTTTTTCAACCAGCACGTGCGTCGCCCAATGCCAGCCTATTCAGCCGACTTTTCTTCCGCACGGGTAGCATCGGCCAATGTTTGTGCCGCAATTTCCGGACACAGGGCGATGCTGAGGCTTTTGCCATCTTTGGTAAGCCGGGTGATATTGATGCGTGCACCACGTTTTATCGTGCCTTGACGACTGTCTGCCAGCACGCTGTTCGGGTCGCGCAGGAACTGGAAGAAGGCGCTGTCAGGCGATAGCACCATGGTGGTGCCATCATCTTCAAGCGCGCGCTCATAGGCCTGCATGGAACGATAGAAAGCAAAGAAATCGGGGTCTTGTCCAAATACTTTTGCAAATACGCGGTTCCGGCAACCATCGCCCTGACCGCGAATGATCTCGCTATCACGGGTGGCTTCAGCCAGCAAAACTGTAACCTGTTTGTCGGCCTGTGCACGAATGGCCCTTGAGACTTCCTGCCCACGTGCGCGGAACTCGGCAGCTTCCTGCTCGCGCTCGGTTTGCATGCGTCGGTAAATGGCTTGCGAGTTTGCTTCCGGTAAGTCAGCTCGGCGGATGCGAACATCAACAATCTCGATACCAAAGTCGCTCGCCTGTTCATTAACGAGATCACGGATACGCGTCATCAGATCGTCGCGCTTGTCGCGAACAACGGCCTGAAACTCTTCTTCACCCAAAACCGACCGCATCGATGATGATACGATGGCCGCAAGGCGCGAACGCGCCCGACGCTCGCTGCGCAAAGCTTTATAAAACTGCAGCGGATCAATAATGCGATAGCGCGTGAACGCATCGACCACGAGACGTTTCTGGTCCGAGGCAATCAATTCTTCGGCTGGGCTGTCGAGGTCAAGAATACGCTTGTCGATGAAAATCACATTCTGCACAAACGGCATCTTGAAATTGAGGCCGGGTTCAGTGATCACGCGGCGCGGATCACCAAATTGCAGCACCAGTGCTTGCTGCGTCTGATGCACGGTGAAAATAGATGCCGATGCCAGTATACCCAGCGCGACAACAAGAACGATTCCAATGATTCCAGCTAGGCGTCCCATCAGTTAGCCTCCTTCTTGCGGTTCAGTTGATCGAGGGGCAGATATGGCACAACGCCGCCGCTACCTTCTTGATCAATAATGACTTTATTCGTGTTGCTCAGCACACTTTCAAGTGTTTCCAGAAACATGCGCTGGCGGGTCACGTCGGGCGCATTGCGGTATTCGTCATAGATGGAGGCAAAGCGTGTTGCTTCACCGTCAGCTTCGGCCACGGTTTGAGCACGGTAGGCCTCAGATTCGCGGCGGATACGCACCGCCTCACCTTGCGCCTCAGGCACCACGCGATTGGCGTAGCTATTGGCTTCGTTTCGTGCGCGCTCTTGGTCAGCACGCGCGGCCTGTACGTCTCGGAATGCGTCAATAACGGCTGCTGGCGGGTCAACTTTCTGCATCTTCACCTGCGTGATGCCGATGCCTGCACCGTAACTGTCCAGAGTTTGCTGCATCAGGGCTTTAACTTGTTCTTCGTTTTTCTGGCGCTGTTCAGTCAAAATCGGCTGAATGTCATTTTGCCCGATAATTTCGCGCATGGTGCTTTCGGCAACCGCTTTAACCGTGCCATTGGGATTTTGAATATTGAACAAAAAATCCGGTGCATTGGTAATCAGCCAAAACACTGAAAAATCGACATCGACGATGTTTTCATCACCCGTCAGCATTAGGCTTTCTTCCGGCACGTCTCGCGTGACGCCGTTTGAACCGCGCCGATCTTCCAGCCCTCCACGCATGCCGATATCTACTCGGTTCACCGTTGTAACTTTGGGTGTGATGGCAGTTTCGATCGGCCAAGGCAGGTGATAATTCAGGCCCGGGCTTGTCTGCGTCGAAAATTTACCAAACCGCAGCACAACACCCTGCTCATCGGCCCCCACGCGATAAAACCCCGAAAGACCCCAGAAAGTAAGCAAGACAGCAAGCACAACCAGTAAGGAGGACCGACCGCCACCGGGCAAGATTTCGCGCATGCGCTTACGCATTTGCTCGATCATTTCGTCAATATTTGGTTCGTTTTGTCCCGAACCACGCCGTGGCCCGCGATTAGGACCACCACCCCAAGGGCCGCGATCGCCACCCGAATTATTTTCCCAAGGCATCTGTTTCTCCTTATGCCGCGCGGTTCAGCGTCTTTACAAAGCTCTAGTTCTCTATATAGGCCACCAGGCGCGCAATCACAATGAACCCTTGCAGCGCCTAATTACATGTCTATATATCAGTGACGTGACACACTTGAATGTGGTGAAACCGGCGGCTTTTTTCAAGGTGACCACAGAAAGAAAAACACATGGGTAATTTTTCCGAAACCGACATTCGTGCCGCGCTCTCTCTCGTGCGGGATCCGGCAGAAGATACCGACATTATCGATAGCAAACGTGTTCAAGGTTTGGTGATACGCGAGGCAAATGTAGGCTTTTCTCTGGATGTGGCCGGCGTGCCGGACGACGCGCTCGCCGATTTAAAAGCTGCGGCGGAAGAAGCAGTACGACGTGTGCCCGGCGTTATTTCGGTCACTTGCGTGCTGACGGCACATAATGACGCACCCAAATCTGGAAAATCTGAAAAAACACCCGCCCCCAATGACAGCGTGCCTGCCGTTTTTGGTCAGATCGGACAGGTGATTGCGGTCGCCAGTGGCAAAGGCGGGGTTGGCAAATCGACAGTGGCTGTCAATCTGGCCGCATCCCTGCACGCTAGCGGTTTGCGGGTTGGTTTGCTGGATGCCGATATTTACGGCCCGTCACTGCCGCAGCTATTTAATGTGACGGGGCGCCCCGACGTCACAGACGAGAAAAAACTTATACCCGTCGATCGCCACGGCCTCCAAACCATGTCAATCGGCTATATGGTGCCACCTGAACAGGCAATGATCTGGCGCGGTCCCATGGTTCAGGGCGCACTTATCCAAATGCTTGAAGATGTCGCTTGGCCAGCGCTTGATGTGCTGATTCTCGATATGCCGCCTGGAACCGGCGATATTCAGCTTACCACCGCACAGCGTATTCCCGTGAGCGGTGCCGTCATTGTATCCACCCCCAGCGCGCTGGCACAGGCAGATGTACGCCGCGCCGTGGCCATGTTCGAAAAAACCAATGTGCCGGTGCTCGGTATTATCGAGAATATGGCGTATATGCTCGCACCTGACGGCACACGCATGTTCCCGTTCGGGACAGGCGAAAAAGACACGCAAGAGGATGTGCTAGCGGCCTTGCCGCTAGACCCAGACGTCAACGCCGCCGCCGAAAAGGGTGTGCCGGTTGTGATAGGCGCGCCCGAAAGCCCTGTTGCGCAGGCATTTAATGCCCTCGCGCAAACCCTGACCGGCATGCTGGGCGCCCAAAGCAAATGACACGCATCGCCAAAAAATGACAGACGACACACCCAAAGCCTATCGCTTTTTGACCGGAGCTGATGATGCCGCGTTTTGCCAACGTGTTTCAGCGGCATTGCGTGCAGGCTATGTGCTTTATGGGCCGCCGCTTTTACACGTCGATACGCAAGGCAACCGGCATTGCGGCCAGGCCGTTATTTTGCCTGAGTTCGCTGCAACTGCCGTGCCACACAGCGTGAAACAAAATTAGATATTCAGAAAATTAAGCGGAAGTCCGGGCGTATCCCATGGCGTTTTTACCAGCCGACCCGTCGATGACAATGTGAGATAGGCGGTACACAAATCATCCCCGCCAAAACAAATATTCGTGGTCATACCATCATCGGTCGGCACATGACGTATTGACCCGTCATTGGGCGAAATGCGCGAAATACCGCCATTTGCTATGGTTGCGACGCTTACCGTGCCGTCGGCTTCAACGGCAAGCGAGTCAAAATAATTCAGGCCACCCGGCGACGCGACAAACGCATGCGGTAATGCCATGGCAGGTGGTTTTAACTTGCCCGGACTTTCAATATCAAAACCCCAAAGGCGACCTCCTTGCGTTTCAGCCACATAGACAGTGTTCTCATCAGGGCTAAGACCTATGCCATTTGGCGTTTCGATAGGAAACACCATCTGCTCGATGTGACTGCCATCGGGTTTTGCATAATATACGGCACCGCGGTCTTTTAACCGATCATAGGATTTGCCAAGATCCGTGAACCAAAAGCCACCTGTACGGTCAAACACAATATCATTTGGCGCGACCAGATCGTGATCGTCGCAGCTGTCATACAAACGCTCGACGGCACCCGTCGCCAGATCAACGCGCTCAATGCGTCCGCCCGAATAATCGTCTGGCCGGTCATGAGGATACATCCGCCCGCCAATTTCGATCCATGAAAAGCCGCCATTATTGCACACGTAAACCGAACCATCAGGGCCGATAGCGGCACCGTTCGGGCCACCGCCTAGATCAGCCACCACCTCAATCGCACCATCTGGTGTTACCCGGCTGAGGGTTCCGCGCGCGATCTCGACAAGCACAACGCTACCGTCAGACATGGCGATCGGTCCTTCGGGGAACAGCAATCCTGAGCAAATCTCTTCCACTACGACGCCTTTCTCTCCAGCGTTATAAAACTGTAATCGGCGCTGTCTTTTTCACCAGCCTGCTGCAACGCGCACGCCGTTTCTTGCCACGCATCTGGAGCATGCAGCTTAAAATGCGTATCGCCGTCCGGAGACGCATGCACGCGGGTTAAATGGATGCAGACGGCTTGGGGTTCGAAAATACGGTAAATCTCGCCACCGCCAATAATCATTACACGCGCCGCCGACCCGCATACGTCCAGCGCGGCTTGCGGCGTTTGAACGCCAAGCACGTCATCAGGTAATGCGGGCGTGGCACGCGATAGCACGACATTTTTGCGCCCAGGTAAAGCCCGCCCGATCGACACCCATGTTCGGCGGCCCATAATTACCGGACACCCCATGGTAATTTTTTTGAAATGGGCCAGATCGCCCGGCAAACGCCACGGCATATCCCCCTGATTGCCGATAACACCATTTTCGGCAACAGCCACGATCATCTCTATTTGCATATTTCTAAACCGCCACCGGCGCGGAAATATGCGCCTGCGGATCATAATCCACCAGTTCGAAATCATCGAAAACGAAACCGAAAATATCTTTCTTATCGGGGTTCACCCGCAATGTCGGCAGCACGCCCGGGGTGCGCTGCAATTGCAAATTCGCTTGCTCAACATGGTTGAGATAGAGGTGGGCGTCCCCCAGCGTATGCACAAAATCACCGGGCTTCAGGTCGCAAACTTGCGCCAGCATAATGGTCATCAGGGCATAAGAGGCAATGTTGAACGGAACGCCGAGGAAAATATCCGCTGAACGCTGATAAAGCTGACATGATAATTTTCCATCTGCCACGTAAAACTGAAATAAGCAGTGGCAAGGCGGCAGTGCCATATTATCAACATCGGCAGGGTTCCAAGCTGTCACCAGATGGCGGCGCGAGTCCGGATTAGCCTTAAGCTGGGCGACTAGTTGGGAAATCTGGTCGATCTGCCGGCCATCGGAGGTTTGCCAGCTGCGCCATTGACGCCCGTAAACCGGTCCGAGATCGCCATTTTCATCCGCCCATTCGTTCCAGATCGATACCCCGTTTTCCTTAAGATAGCCAATATTCGTATCGCCGGACAAAAACCATAGCAATTCGTGGATAATCGACTTCAGATGTAACTTCTTGGTGGTCAGCATCGGAAAGCCATCGGCCAGATTAAAGCGCATTTGATGGCCGAAAACCGACCGCGTGCCGGTGCCGGTACGGTCGTCGCGTTGAACGCCTTCATCCATCACGCGCTGAAGAAGATCAAGATATTGCTGCATAGGTGCATCATTTACGATTCTGCACGCGCCGCGCAATGGGTTTTGGCTAAACACTATGATTTTACTGTGAAGAATGTTATATCTCCGTTGTCGGCTTGCCGACTATGGCGATACACGGGCTTCGCAATAAACCCATCGGACCCGGGGGCAGTACCCGGCGCCTCCACCATCTTTTTCCGGCATATATGTCGGCTTTTGGGGGCGAACCAGGATCGACGAGGGCGTAAAGGATGTTTCCGTCGCTCGGCATGGTACCCACCGTTATCGGGCCATTATGATAGTTGCAAATGACAACTACGCGGAAGTAGCAGTCGCTGCATAGTCAGCGCCTAAACTTCATTTAAGTCCATCACCGTCGCAGGTGCTGGCGGGGTTCGGGAGGCACCTGGCAACAGAAGCCTTCCATTATTTCTTTTGCCCAGATGTCGCGGCGTAGGTTCAAAAATGACGCAGAAACTTGATTATCAGAACATGACCCATAACGCCATGATGGGCATAGTGCGCGACGCGTTGGAGAGCGTCGCGACAGACGGATTGCCGGGCGAACATCACTTCTACATCACTTTCGCGCCGCAGCATCCGACGGTAGAAATACCAGACGATTTGCGCGTCAAACAGAGCGATGAGATGACCATTGTTCTGCAGCATCAGTTCGAAAATTTAAGCGTATCCGACACAGGCTTCTCGGTCGATCTGGCTTTTGATGGCACCGTGAGGACGCTGCGTATTCCCTTCGCCACCGTGCTGGCTTTCTTTGATCCATCGGTTGAGTTCGGCTTGCGGTTTCCTTCCAATCAAGAGCGGATGCTGGCTTCAGCCAAACCCGCTGCTCCGAAAAATGGCGAAGAGACAACCGACGCTGACGCGGCAGATGGCCCTTCTGGTGAAGCCGCTGATGGCGATAATTCGGACGCCGAAACACCAAAAACTGGCGAGGTCGTGAGCCTCGATACGTTTCGCGACAAATAAGGCAAAAAAGCACGCGGTCGCTTGGCGCGTGTCGCTTGTCATGCTAGACCCGCAGGATAGGTGTTAGGAGGGAAGCGTCATGACAGATACACGCACGGAAACAGACAGTTTTGGCCCCTTAGAAGTCCCCGCGGACAAATATTGGGGTGCCCAGACACAGCGTTCACTCGGCAACTTTAAAATCGGCAATGAAACCATGCCATTGCCTCTCATTCGCGCGCTGGGCATTGTTAAAATGGCCGCGGCCAAAGCCAATATGCAGCTCGACAATCTAGAAGCTGACATTGGTAACGCGATCGTGACAGCTGCAACGGAAGTCGCCAATGGTGCGCTCAACGACCATTTCCCGCTGGTTGTCTGGCAAACCGGCTCTGGTACGCAATCAAACATGAATGCCAATGAAGTGATCTCGAACCGTGCCATTGAAATCATGGGCGGCGAAATGGGATCAAAGGCGCCGGTACATCCGAACGATCATTGCAATCGCAGCCAGTCATCCAATGACACCTTTCCCACCGCCATGCATATTGCTGCCGCCGAAGAAGCAGCCGGTCGCCTCGTGCCCGCGCTAGAACATTTGCATCAAGCGCTCGCGGCGAAATCTGACGCGTGGCAAGGCATTGTGAAAATCGGCCGGACGCATTTGCAGGATGCAACGCCGCTGACATTGGGCCAGGAGTTTTCAGGCTATGCGACTCAACTGAAATACGGCCTTGAGCGGGTGCGTGCTTCCCTGCCACGCTTGCTAGCACTGGCCCAAGGTGGCACGGCGGTCGGCACCGGCCTCAATGCCAAGCCGGGATTTGCTGAAGCATTTGCCGCCGAAGTTGCGGGCTTTACCGGCCTTGATTTTGTAACGGCAGAAAACAAGTTCGAAGCTCTCGCCGCGCATGACGCGCTGGTCGAGATGTCTGGCATGCTTAACACAGTGGCCGTGTCGCTGAATAAAATCGCCAATGATATTCGTCTGTTGGGATCAGGCCCACGTTCGGGGCTGGGTGAATTAAGCCTACCGGAAAACGAGCCTGGATCTTCCATCATGCCAGGTAAGGTGAACCCGACCCAGTGCGAAGCCTTAACCATGGTGTGCGCGCAGGTAATGGGAAATCACACAACTGTGTCTGTTGCAGGGGCGCAAGGGCATATGGAGTTAAATGTTTTTAAACCGGTAATGGCTTATAATCTTATCCAGTCAATGCGGTTAATCGGCGATGCGGCCATCAGCTTTACGGATAATTGCGTTGCCGGCATTCAGGCAAACGAAACCAACATCACGACGCTTATGGAACGCTCGCTCATGCTGGTTACCGCACTCGCGCCGAAGATTGGCTATGACAACGCGACTATTATTGCCAAAACCGCGCATAAGAACGGCACAACGCTGCGCGAAGAAGCAGTTGGCGGTGGCTATGTCACTGATGCCGAGTTTGACGCGATTGTGCGCCCAGAAGACATGATCGCGCCCAAATAAGCAGAGATTTCGCGGAGGGGTCTTTGCAAAAGGGTCTGTGCGAAAGGGATAATGCGGCATTGGAAAAACCGACCAAACGCTCAATAAACATTGCCGGTCACGCCACCAGCATTTCGCTGGAACCGAGCTTCTGGGCAGCCCTGGCAGATATGGCGCGCACGCGCGAAATGTCGGTCACGGACATGATTGCCGAGATCGACGCATGCGAGCGCAGTGGTAGTCTTACCAGTGCGCTGCGGGTCGCCATCTTGAACTGGTATCGCGCATCTTAACTCTACAGCTTCATCCGCCGGTTTAATTGCGCCGCCAAACTGAGCTATTGAAGCGCCGCGCTCCACAAAACATTAAAGGCCGGCGCATCAATGGTATCTGACATATCAATCGTGAGCATGTCGCTACCCGCCGCGTCATAAAACTGCGCGCGCGCGCTGACCCACCTTTCGACAAAATCAAACTGCCCGCCTATTTTTCCTAGAACCCGGTCATTGCTGCGCAGTAATTCGGCGGCACTTGTCTCAAGCCGCCCATCGCGAAAAGTAAAAACGCCCAACCCTCGATTAAAATATTCTTGCCCCTGCCAGAACAGCGCCTCTGGCACCACATTTTGTGACCCACCTTCAGAATTCGCCACCGCATTGCGCAATTGGCGCATATTAAACAGGTTAAACGACCCTTCCAAGACCTCCACTTGCGCCGCGCCTGCCAACGAAGCGAAAATATCGCGGGTTGATTTACCGCGCCCTTGCAGAGCAAAATTTCCAGACATGGGTGCCCGTATTATAGCGCGATCATAAGCTAGCGTGAGCAATGCTTCGGGCTGCAAGGTTGTGAAATTGCCAGCCGCTGTAAAAGATGGCGTCAGCTCACCACCCTCAGCCTGCAAGTCAAACTCAACCTGCCCGCCTAGAAAATCAGCAATAATATCGGGCGCTTCCAGCACACCTTCAACCAACCTGATATTGGCGCGCAGATCGTCAATCGGCAGGCCGAGAAAAGCTGCATTCGCAAGCCGTATTTGCAAATTGGCGTCACTAGCACCCAGCATCCCCCACGCAATCTCATTCTCTGACCAGCCCGTCTGTGAACTGAAATGCGGCAGGAACGGATCAAGGTCAAGCGCATCGATGAGCATATTGGCCGTCAGATTGCTGCGTAATGCGGTGAAATCGACAGCACCCTCTCCCGTTAGACGCCCTGCACCTAAACCCAGATCGATATTCGAAAAACTAATGCCATCCTGCCGCAATACGATTTGGGCATCGCCATCAAACGCCACGCCATCGCCGGTGTCGCGTACCAGACCAAGATAGGGAAGAATATTGGCGCCCGACCCGATCAAGCGTCCCTCAACGCGCCGTCCGGTTGGCCCAGGCCGCATGGCACCAGACAGCGAAAACTGGTCATCATTCAACGTCAGCCCCGCCTCCAGTACAGACACCGAGCCAGGCTGCGCATCGCTCGATAGCGACAGCACAGCCTCTTCATCTGATGTACGCGGGATCGGTAAACCAAGGCGCGCGGACAATTCACTCCCCGACCCTTTCAATGCCAGTTCAAAGCGTGTGCCGGCAGCGTCCAGAACAAAATCGCGCACCGGCGTGCGCATATCGAAGTCGACCTTGAGTTCCCCCGCACGCCCGCTGCCGGTGATGATAGCATTGGGCCAGTCGGGATGGTCGCGCGCCGTCAACAACCATGTCGATGTCAGCGCCAACGGTCCCGAGATATCGAAGAAAAAGGGCTTCAGCCCTGTCTTGAGCGGTGCCAATATTTGTGATGCGTCGAGCGTGTCCAGTGTCACATCCAGCGACCCGTCAACGGCTTGCCCGTCATGATGCAGTGTGCCGGTTAGTGCGACACGAGAATCCAGATAATTCTCAAACTGGAGACGGCGTAGATCCAGTCGGTCGCCAGCGATGCGCCCGCTTACCACCATTGGCCCCAGCTTTATATCTTCGGCGCGCACATCATTGCTGCGCAACGTAAAACTGAAATCGCGAATATCTCTGGTCGGATTCAGCACGGTTTCAAGCCATTTCCTCACCGGCAAATCGAGCGGGAAAAACGGCGACTGGCGCGACAGCTTCATATCTTCCATTAGCCCCAGAATGGCTAAATTCGCTTGCGAGAGGCGCAAATCAAGATGCCCACTCAAAGCTTCAGTGCGCGACATCACCAGATCTAATTCGATCTGCTCATCGCCGATGCGCCCCGCGAGCCCGGTGAGGCGTATCGCTTCCGGCCCGACCGCAAACTCGGTTACAAGCCCGGTGCGTTGTACCGAGGGTTCGTCGACGGTTTCCGCGACAAATGACAAATCGTATCCGAACTGTGTGCCGAGCCATAGCAAGGCAGCGAGACTATCAGAACTGCGTACAGCCATATCGCCCGACAGTCGGACAGCCCTCCCGAGGCCGGTAATCTCCGCGGCGGCCAATATTGAGGAGTTAAACGGCAAATCGGCACTGAGCCGGTTGAGGCGAATGCCCTTTTTCAGAGTTGCGAAATCAATAACGAGATTGCGCCCGACCTCCTCACCGAGCGAGAACCGACCGGCCAGCACCCGCGCATCGATGTCGATTGCCGGCAGCAGGCTGGCTAACTGGTCATGTTGTTCATCCGCCCGCTCCATGGGTGGCGTGATCGGCCCCGATGTGAGAGCGGCAGGAGATGCGTTGATGCTTGGGAAAGGCTGGATGAGGTCAAGATCGATTTCATCGGCACTGAGGCGCGCACTAACCTGAACGGCACGACCTTTTACTTTTGGCCATAGCCCACGCAGCTGAGACTGGAACTTTGTGTTCAGACCACCGATTTCCAGATTGTCAGCGAAAAAGCCCGTCTGGGTGATCTGGATGAGGCCATTCATGCTAGCCGCTTGCGACGGCAGATGGGCTGTTTGAAGCGCCATTTTCGCAAGAAATTCGGGGAGTAAACGCCGGTCGATTATGGAAACCTCGCCCTCGACCATGGCGTTCGGGCGCTGGTTCAAAAACCCGTTAAACTTCACCACACTGCTCGTGCCTGCACGCGCCACCAACCGGAGCGGTAGGCGGTTCGTTACAAAACTGCCGATTCGCGCATCAAGCGATAATGGCTGTATACCGCGCCCTTGCCGGTTCAATGTTATGCGGAACGGGCCGTCTGTGGCATCGGCGGAAATTTTTCCGTTCAGGTGATCAAAGCGCAATGCTGTGCCCTCGCTTTGTGTTAAAACGAGCTGCAGGTCGGAGAACATGACCACCGGCGCGGGAAAAAGCCGCAAGGCTCTCATGATCCCGCTTGCATCCTCAAGGCCCACGACGCGGACTTTAGCCTGCCCCAAAGCCACATCCCGCACCTTCAGTTCGCCGTCCAGAAGCGCCAAAAGAGATACACCCATCTCGACGGTACCAGCGGCAATTACAAGTGATATGTTTTGGCCGGTGCTGCGCTCTGATTTGGTTGTTAAAACGTTTTCGAATCTCAGTGCAGGCTTTGGCAAAATGCGCAACCCGATCGGCCCCTGCAAGGTCACATCCATGCCCGTATCGCGGCTAATTTGCTTTGCAATCTGGTCGCGCTGGGCGTCAAGATCAATCGTGTATGGCAAAAGAAACGCGGCTGAAATGGTAATCGTGATAACGGACAAAAATGTCAACAGCCGCAAGCGCATCGCGAAAACCTCCCTGAATTCAATTAGAGGGACTATACTAGCATAATATAGACGCGTGGCGGCACAAACGCCGTGAAGCATCCAACACATGATATACTGAAGACAGAATCAATTGAGTACGACGTAATATGGAAAATGATCCGTTCGACCTGGGGTCCGATACGCCACCCCCCGCACCGGCGCAACCCGGCTCAATTTCGTCCGCAGCCCGGGCGGCTATGGATGCCCGGCGCGCTGGCCCCATGCTGGATGGCCTTAATGAGGAGCAGCGGGCAGCTGTCATGGCTGACGATGGCCCGCTTTTGCTTCTCGCTGGGGCAGGCACAGGCAAAACCCGCGCCCTTACAACGCGAATTGCTCATAAAATCGTGACCGGTCAGGCATGGCCCAGCCAGATACTCGCGGTCACCTTCACCAATAAAGCTGCGCGCGAGATGAAAGAACGAATTAGTTCGTTGGTTGGCGAGACTGTTGAGGGCATGGGCTGGCTAGGAACGTTTCACTCAATATCGGTACGAATTTTGCGCCGTCATGCCGAGCTTGTAGACCTGCGCCCCGATTTCACTATTCTCGATACAGACGACCAGATTCGACTTTTGAAGCAAATCATTCAGGCTGAAAACATTGATGAAAAAAGATGGCCCGCACGCCAGATGGCCGGGCTAGTTGATCGCTGGAAAAACCGAGGGTGGACACCGGATGACGTGCCCGACAGCGAAGCCGGATTTTTCGCCAACGGTCTTGGCGGCAAAATTTATACGCAATATCAGCAAAGGCTGAAAATTCTGAATGCCGCTGACTTTGGTGACCTTTTGCTGGAGTGCCTGCGGCTGTTCCGGGAAAACGATGCCGTGCTCGTTGAATATCAACAAAAGTTCAAGCATATTCTGGTTGACGAATATCAAGACACCAATGCGGTGCAATATTTATGGCTGAGACTGCTTGCGCAGGCGCATAATAATATTTGCTGTGTCGGCGATGACGACCAGTCGATCTATGGCTGGCGCGGTGCCGAGGTGGATAATATTTTACGCTTTGAGCGCGATTTCACAGGCGCGCAGGTGATCCGACTTGAACGCAATTATCGCTCGACAGGGCATATATTAGGGGCCGCTTCAGGGCTTATACAAGCTAATGAAGGTCGCCTTGGTAAAACGCTATGGACTGACCAAACCGAGGGCGAGAAAGTTACCGTGCGCGGCGTTTGGGACGGCGATGAGGAAGCGCGCTTAACTGGCGATGATATCGAGGCGCATCAGCGGGCTGGCAGGCTATTGAACGAGATAGCTATTTTGGTGCGGGCGAGTTTTCAAATGCGCGAATTTGAAGACCGGTTCATTTCGCTGGGCGTTCCCTACCGCGTGATCGGGGGGCCACGGTTTTATGAACGCGCCGAGATACGCGATGCCAATGCCTATTTCAGACTTATCGCGCAGGCCGACGATGATTTGGCATTTGAACGCATTTGTAACAAGCCGCGTCGCGGGCTCGGAAATGTCGCCCTGCAAACACTGCATGATGCGGCCCGTCGGCAGAGCACATCACTATATCGCGCGGCCATGCAACTCGTGGAAACCGACGAGCTTAAGCCTGCAGCGCGGCGCTCATTGAACGGATTTATTCAGTCGGTTGAGCGCTGGCGCGGGTTGGTAACGTCTATGACCCATACCGAACTTGCCGAACTGGTTCTGGACGAAAGCGGTTACACGGCCATGTGGCAAGCCGATAAATCGCCCGAAGCACCGGGCAAACTTGAGAACTTGAAAGAGCTTGTGCGCTCCATGGATGAGTTTGACTCCATGGGGGCGTATCTCGAGCATATTTCGCTGGTGATGGACACGCAGACGCAGGAAAATGATGACAAAGTTTCACTAATGACGCTGCACGCCGCAAAAGGGCTCGAATTTGACACAGTTTTTCTGCCCGGCTGGGAAGAGGGGCTTTTCCCGCACCAACGCAGTCTCGATGAAAGTGGGACAAAGGGGCTAGAAGAGGAACGTCGCCTCGCCTATGTCGGGCTGACACGCGCACGCCAACGCGCCACGATTTCTTTTGCTGGCAACCGCCGCACGCACGGCCAATGGAATTCGGCCATTCCATCGCGCTTCATCGACGAATTGCCAAATGACCACGTTGAAGTTGGCGACACCGAACATGTCGGTAACGGCTTTGCCAGCCAAAGCAGGTTTGCCAATGATTTTGCTACCTCAAGCTATAACAGCCCTGGTTGGCAACGTGCGCAAGCCAATCGCAACCGCTTCAGCCCGAGCGACCCGCCGGTTGTTCAAGCACGCGCTGAGCCGGTCGTCTCCAATATGATCGACAGCCCGTACGCGCGTGGTGAGCGTATCTTCCACCAGAAATTTGGCTATGGACGCATTGAGGCAATTGAAGGCAATAAGCTGACTGTAGGCTTTGAAAAAGCAGGCCGCAAAAAAGTTCTCGACGCCTATGTCGAAAAACACTGACGCGGCACATGCCCGAAAGCTTTAAAGCCTGCGTGACAACAAAAGCGCCTGATCTCGCCGAGCAGTTTTTCGAAGCATCTGGTGCTGTAGCGCAAGCCGTCGGGCTTCCCGACGCGGACGGTACGCGGATCGAGGCGTATTTCACTGCCCCGCCGTATTTCGACGTCCTGCCTTTTCCCCATATCGATTTTACTGTCGTCAGCGTGCCCGATGAAGATTGGGTGACACGCAGCCAGCAGAACCTGCCGCCCGTGCCCGTCGCGCCGTTTTTTCTATTCGGCAATCACGATAGACCCCGCTGGCGGCGCGCGCGCCACCATATTGAAATGGAAGCGGGCATGGCGTTTGGGTCCGGACATCACGACACGACGCAGGGCTGTTTGCATCTACTGGCTAATGTTTTGAAGAAGGGCGTGCCCGACGCGTGTGCTGATATCGGCACCGGATCCGGAGTTTTAGCGATAGCGGCAGCGAAGGCCGGTTGTCGACGAATTTTTGCCAGCGATAATGATCCAGAAGCAGTGCGCGTCGCGACCCAAAATTTTAAGCTCAACACCCTACCCCGACACATTACTCCGGTATGTTGCGCAGGCCTCGCCCATCGTGCGGCGCGCCAAGCTGGTCCGTATAATCTCATCATGGCAAATATTCTGGCGGCGCCTCTATTCAACCTCGCACCAGCCATCGCAGCGCAATTGGCTCCTGCCGGACAAGTCATTCTGTCAGGGCTGCTTCACGAGCAACGACAGCGCATCATTGCCCGCTATCGGCAGGCTGGTCTGATTTTGTGCAAAGATATTCGCCTAGGCCCATGGACGAGCCTGCTGTTTCAGCGTTAGGATTGCGGCTATGTTTCAGGACTTTGAAGACCATAAAGATTTATCCGGCAGTCGCGCGAAGCTGAAAATGCTACGCCAGAGAATGGCAGTGCAAAACATCGATGCGTTTATTGTGCCGCGTGAGGATGCTTTTCAGGGCGAGTATGTGCCTGCCGCAAACGAGCGGCTCAAATGGTTGACTGGCTTTGGTGGATCGGCAGGTCTGGCCGTGATTATGGCGCGCCGCGCGGCCATATTCGTTGACGGGCGATATATTTTGCAGGCGCCCGATCAAGTTGACACAAAACTTTTCGAGATCGTGCCGATTGCCGAAACCGGCCCGACCAAATGGCTGGAGAAACACTTACGAAAAAACCAGCGCATTGGCCTCGACCCACAGCTACATTCGCTGGCCTTTGCCGGACATTTTGAACTGCTGGCACAACGCACGCAATGCGAGATTGATTTTGTCGAAGAAAACCTCATTGACAGTATTTGGTCCGATAGACCGCCGCTTCCTGATACCGCCGTCATCGCGCACCCCGAACGGCTCGCTGGCATCAACTCGTTTGATAAACGCCGCAAACTTGGCCGCCAGCTCGCGGATGATGGTCAATCGGCCATGCTTGTCACACAGCCGGAGAATATCGCATGGTTGCTGAACATACGCGGCGATGATGTTCCCCACACACCATTTGCTCTTTCATTCGGCATACTGGCCCAAAGCGGGCGTTTCGACTGGTTTATCGCGCCGCAGCGCGTCGACAAAAACACGCGCGAGCATATTGGTGATAAGGTAATGCTGCACGCCCCCGACAAACTCGCGACCGCGTTAACAAAACTAAAGGGCTGCGTGCGCCTCGATCCTAATACGACACCCATATGGTTTACCGCTCATCTAACGCAGGCCGAAATATCTCATGGTGAGGACTTATGCACCCACGCCAAAGCCCGCAAAACACCCGCCGAAATTCGCGGCGCAAAAGCCGCCCATCTCAGAGACGCAACCGCGCTTTGCAGATTTCTCTGCTGGTTAGACAACCATGCTGGGCGCGGCAAGCTGACGGAAATTGACGCAGCGCGCAAAGTCGAGGCCTTACGCATTGAGACCGGCAAGCTGCGCGATCTGAGTTTTGATACGATTTCCGGCAGTGGGCCTAATGGTGCCATTGTGCATTATCGTGTGACCCATGCGACCAATCGCGAGCTGCGCAATGGCGATCTTTATCTGGTTGACAGTGGCGGGCAATATATTGACGGCACAACGGATGTGACACGCACGGTTATCATTGGAAACAAGCCACCACCGGTGGGTGCAATCGATGCATTTACACGCGTATTAAGAGGTCATATTGCCCTTGCCGCTGCGCGATTTCCAACCGGCACAAACGGGATGCAACTGGATACGCTGGCGCGCGGGCCACTCTGGATGGCGGGGCAGGATTTCGACCACGGCACCGGCCATGGCGTCGGCAGTTATCTCTCCGTGCACGAGGGGCCACAGCGTATCTCCAAAGGTGGATTGGTGCCGCTTGCGCCGGGTATGATTGTATCGAACGAGCCAGGGTATTATGCGGAAGGTCGCTTTGGTATCCGCATTGAGAACCTGCAATACGTACGCCCAGCAAAGGCCAAGGGCGACAAGCATCGCGATATGCTGGAATTTGAACCGCTGACATTGGCGCCGATTGACCGGCGTTTAATCGATATAAGCGCGCTGACGACAGACGAGAAAAACTGGTTGAACACCTATCACACAACAGTTTTGGAAAAAGTAGGCCCGCGGGTGGATGATAAAGTCGCCGGTTGGCTAAAAAAAGCGTGCCGCCCAATCCGATAACCTAAAACAAATCAGCTGACTTAGATCATACCCAACTGGGTGGTATATGTAATTTTATATACAACCTGTGGATGCTAGCGCGCTAATTCTCAATCATCTATTTGTAGCGCATAAAAACAAAGGCAACCCCATGCATTATTATTTCCAAAACGATTTGACACTTGAACACCTGATGTGGACTGCGCGGCGACAGGAATTTATCTCCTATCAAAAGATTAATCGGGCACAGGGTATTGCAGATCAGGATTGGTCCTATGCTTCCAGTCTGCTGATGCGCCATCTCGATCGCCTAACACATGCTGCCTTCGAACATGACAGGCCGATGTTTCCGCTTCTGGCTGTTTCGCGTAAAGAAGTCGCCACTGGCAAGCATACCAAGCGAAGACATCGCCAGATCATACGCGCCCTTGGTCCTACCGCGCCGTCAGAAAAGGGGATATCCGCTTTTATCGCTGCCGAACAAAAGCGATGTTTTTCCTGGGGTATCGAACATGGCTGGCCGCTAGACGGTGAAACGCCCGTGACGGCGCCCCAACAACCAGCACGAAATGCCGCCGTGCGTGCAGCACGATGGAACCAGACACGCTAAACGCCTACGAATATTCACCTACTGGCGAGATCTAGCCACGCTTGCTCGTCTAAAATAATCAAGCCCAATTCTTCAGCCTTCTTACGTTTGGAACCAGCACCGGCACCGGCGACCACAATATCCGTCTTGGCTGAAACACTGCCTGCCACACGTGCACCCAAAGCCTCAGCGCGGGCTTTGGCTTCGGCTCGTGATACGCTCTCCAGCGTGCCGGTGAACACAATGGTTTTGCCGGTTATTTCGCTGTCCCCAGACACTTCAACCGGCGGCGTTGGCGCGACCCCAGCACGCACAAGTGCATCCAGCATCTCGATATTTTCCGGCAGTGCAAAAAATTGCGCCAGCGCATCAACAAGCGTTTTTCCTACCCCGTCAATATCTTCTAACGCCTCGCGCATATCGGGCACGTCAGCCGCCAATGCGATACCACCTGCCTGAAATGCCGTGACAGTTTTGAAATGCCGCGCTAGAAGGCGAGCGGTTGTCTCGCCCACATGCCGGATACCCAGCCCAAAGATGAACCGATCGAAGTCAACTGCGCGCCGTTGATCAATCGCATCAAACAACTTCACAACACTATCTTTTAGCGCACCGATTTTCTCGCGCGAGCCAGAGGTATAGCGCCAGAACTCTGGGGGGTTATCGGTATATCTCTCCCGCAGTAGGAAAATATCGGCGGGCGTTCGCACCAGACCGGCATCCCAATAATCGTCGATCTGCTTATTGCCCAACCCTTCAACATCAAGTGCCGGACGGGACACGAAATGCTTCAACCTTTCGCGCGCTTGCGCACTGCAAGATAGCCCGCCGGTGCATCGTGTCACGACATCCGTATCACCATCCTCGCGCAATTCACGGGTTGTCGCAGACTGACAGGCCGGGCATTTATCGGGAAACACAAAAGGCACAGCGTTGGCAGGGCGTGCATCTTCCACAACACGCACAATCTGGGGAATAACATCGCCCGCCCGCTGCACCACCACTGTATCGCCAATGCGCACGTCCTTACGGGAAATCTCATCTGCATTATGTAAAGTCGCATTGCTCACCCGTACGCCGCCCACGGTCACCTCCTGCAATTTTGCAACCGGCGTCAACGCACCCGTCCGCCCCACCTGGATATCAATATCCAGCAACACTGTGGTCGCCTGCTCCGCGGGAAATTTATGGGCAATAGCCCAGCGTGGTGCACGGGATACAAAACCCAACCGAGCTTGATAATCAAGCGCATCGACCTTATAGACCATGCCGTCCACATCATAGCCGAGCACGGCACGGCGCGCCTCAATACTTTGCCAGTGAGCCAGTAACTCATTCGCACCCGCGCATACACGAAATTCCGGGTTGGTGGTAAAGCCCCAATCAGCGAACTGACGAACCATACCGGCCTGGCTGTCAGCGGGCATGTACGACATTTCACCCCAAGCATAGGCAAAAAACTGCAAGGGCCGTGTCGCTGTAACCGCCGGATCAAGCTGGCGCAGACTGCCGGCGGCGGCGTTGCGCGGATTGGCAAATTCAGGTCTTCCAGCTTCTGCTTGTCGACTATTGAGACCCGCGAAGTCATCAGCGCTCATATAGACTTCACCGCGCACTTCGACAATATCGGGCGCACCAGAGGGAAGCGTATGAGGTATGCCCACCACCGTTTTAAGATTAGCAGTAATGTTTTCACCCACGCGTCCGTCGCCGCGTGTCGCACCCTGCACAAGAACGCCCTGCTCGTAGCGCAGCGCAGCCGACAAGCCGTCGATTTTGGGCTCAGATGTCAGGGGCAAGGGTGCAACGTCAGCGAGGCTCAAAAATTTACGCACCCGCTGGATAAAATCATTGATATCGTCGGCATTAAACGCGTTGCCAAGCGAGAGCATTGGCATTACGTGTGTCACCTTTGCAAATCCCTGCGCAGGAGCTGCCCCCACCATATCCGCAGGGCTATCGGCTCTTTTCAGATCAGGAAACCGGGCCTCGATATCGTCATTGCGCCGTCGCATTGCGTCGTAGTCAGCGTCAGAAATGCGGGGCGCATCCTGCTGATGATAAGCGGCATCATGAGCCTTGATTTCCTGCGCCAACTGCTCAAGCTCTTCTGCGGCTTCGGCACGCGAAAGATTCCCGATCGGTTTTGCACGGCTCATGTCGTCTCCGCTTCAAGCAATTTGCCGGCAGCCGCGCGCGCCTCCGGTGTAACACTAGCTCCCGACAACATGCGGGCAACCTCTTCAAGCCGTGCCTCGGCATCAAGCGGATCAACACGGGTCACGGCAGTTTCGGCATCGGCGGTTTTCATCACCTTCCAGTGATAGTCACCCCGCGCTGCCACTTGCGGTGAGTGGGTTACAACCAGCACCTGACCCGTTTGCGCCAATTTATGTAAGCGCACACCGACCGCCTCAGCAACAGCCCCGCCAACGCCCGCATCAACTTCGTCAAATATCAAGGAACGGCTCTGGCCGCTTTCGGAGAGACACACTTTCAGCGCAAGCATGAAGCGCGCCAATTCACCACCCGAGGCAATTTTCGCAATCGGCCCCGGTGCCATGCCCGGATTGGTCGATGCCTCAAAAGTCACGCGGTCGATACCATCGGCACCGCCATCATTTACTGGTAGCACATCAACGCAGGTCGAAAACCGCCCACCATCCAGCTTAAGAGGTACCAGTTCATTATTGACCCGCACATCCAGCTGTGTCGCTGCTGAAATCCGTGCCGCAGATATTGACTCTGCCAATGTACGATAGGCAGCCTCGGCACGGTGATATTCCGCCTCCATTTCAGCAAGGCGATCGGTGCCGCCATCAATATCACTCAACTGTCCCGACAACTGAGCCAATACATCCGGCAGGTCATTGCATGTTACATTGTGCTTGCGCGCCGCGGCCCGTAAAGCAAACAGTCGATCTTCCACTTGTGCTAGCGTTGCGGGATCATGCAAAATTTCACTGGCAGCCAAACGCAGCGCATCGCGTGCCTCCGCCGCCTCAATGAGCGCACGGTCCAGCGCGGTAACAGCAGCGTCCAGCCGCCCTGCTGCTTCTGGTGCGGCGCGTTCTAGGCGTCGCAGCGCTGCGTTTAAGGCCGTTTCCACACCACTTTCCCCACCCAGAAAACCTTGCGCCTCAGCGAGGTCTGCAGCAATTTTTTCCGCATTCATCAGCAATGTGCGCTGGTCAGCTAGCACTTCTTCTTCCCCGGTTTGAGCGTCCAGCGTCTGCAATTCAGCCACGGCATTTGTCAGATAATCGGTCTCCGCTGCTGCCCGCGTCAGCGCGTCGCGATGCGCCGCGAGACTTTTTTGTAAGTGCTGCTTATTGGCATAAAGCGCCGACAGGTCACGCACCTGCGCCTCAAGGCCACCAAACTGGTCTAGCAAGCGGCGTTGCGTGCGGGTGTCAGTGAGCGCCTGGCTTTCGTTTTGTCCGTGGATTTCGATGAGCACACCGCCCAACTCAGACAACAAACCAACGCTGACCGGCGCGTCATTGCAAAAAGCGCGGCTTCGTCCATCGCTCGTCTGCACGCGCCGCAATATCAATTCGTTTTCATTGTCTCCCGTGTCCAAACCGTTTTCGTCGAGAATAGCGCGCGCCGCAGCATTGGCGCTAATATCAAAGACGGCGGTAACACTTCCCTGCGATGCACCGGTTCGTACAAGCCCGGCATCACCACGTGCGCCAAGCGCCAGGCCCAGCGCATCCAATAGAATGGATTTGCCTGCGCCGGTTTCACCAGTGAGCGTGCACAGATTTCCATGCCAGTCGAGATCGAGTTTATCGATGAGAACAATGTCGCGGATCGACAGGGATACCAGCATCACCGGCCCCTAAAATACCTTGTCGAGCGCCCTGCTAATCCAGGATGACGGATTTTCCTTTGGGGTCAGCTCGTTTTTAACCAGAAAGCGGTAGCTATCGCGGTACCAGCTACTATCTGGATAATTATAGCCAAGCACAGCCGCTGCATTTTGCGCTTCGGCATCAACACCCAGAGAAACATATACTTCCGTCAACCGATGCAAGGCTTCAGGCACGTGCGACGTCCTCGGGTAATTGCGAATGACGTTAGAAAACCGTACCGACGCGGCCACAAAATGCCCACGCTTCAGATAATAGCGCCCGACATCCATCTCCTTGCCCGCAAGATGGTCGCTTGTGAGGTCGAGTTTCAATACCGCGTCGCGCGCATAATCGGAATCTGGAAAGCGGCGTATAACATCAACCAGCGCCGCTTGCGCAAGCTCGGTAATTAATTGATCGCGCTTGACATCGGAGATGCGCTCATACTGGCACATGGCAATGAGATAATAGATATATGGCGCGCGCTTATTGCCGGGGTAGAGCGATAGAAAACGCCGACCAGTCAAGATCGCTTCGTCATATTTATTTTGCAGATAATACGTGTAAGCCGCCATCACCATAGCGCGCCGCGCCCAGATCGAATAAGGATGCTGGCGTTCAACCTCGTCAAATTGCAGCGACGCATTGATATAATTGCCTCGCTCCAGTTCCTCGAAAGCCTCATTATAAATCTGTTCCACGGGCCGCTCAATATATTCGGCGACATCTGGATCAGAAGCACCACACGCCGCGAGAACGCCGCACACAGCACATACAGTTATAAATTGTTTCCACATCATAATGAGATCGCGCCCCACGGTCCAACAAGAGCTGAAATGAATAACTGTTTTACAGCATTGAAGGAGAGGATACCAGTAGGGAGACGGTGCAAAAAAGCTGATTATTCAGTGCTGCAGCTGCGCGAATTATTCGGCTGCGAGAACCTTATCATTGTCGGCAAGGCTAACCAGTTCAAACGCATCAGGTTCAAGGAAGAGCGCATGTAGCAACTTATTATGCAAGGCATGACCAGATTTGAAGCCACGATAGCGACCGATAAGCGGCAGACCCAGAAGATACAGATCACCGATTGCATCAAGAAGTTTGTGCTGCACGAATTCTTTTGGCGACCGCAGCCCCTCTTCATTCATTACAACATCGCCATCGACCACAATCGCATTATCTACCGATCCGCCAAGACCAAGACCAGCGCTATACATCGCTTCAACTTGATGCAACATGCAGAAAGTACGCGCACCGGCAACGTCCGTATCAAAATCCTCAGCGACGAGATCAATCTGATAGGCCTGACGCCCAATTGCACAGCTCTGAAAATCAATTTCAGCCTCGAAAACACAGCCGTCTTCGGGCAGAAGTTCACAATAGCTGTCGGAATTGCTCACCCGTACTGCCTGCTTCACACGCAGAGCGCGACGCCCTTCATCGAGTGTAGTGATCCCTGCCTGGTGAACCAATTCGATAAAGGGCTGGGCGCTGCCATCCATAATTGGCACTTCGGGGCCATCAACCTCGACAATAACATTATCAACACGCAGGCCAGCCAGTGCCGCCAGTAAATGCTCAACCGTGCCAACGACGTGACCATGGCTATTACCGATTTTCGTCGACAAGGTGACATCGCATACACTGCCAAACAAGGCAGGAATTGACGCCTCATCGCGATTAGCTATATCAGAACGAATAAACACAATGCCAGTATCAGCCGCTGCAGGGAGCAGGCGCATGGTGACATCGGAACCGGAATGCAAACCAATGCCGCGACACATGACCTTTTGCGACAAAGTCGTCTGACGCACACCCAATTGCTGACCAACCGGCATTCCAACGCTTTCAACGGCTGGAAAACGCTCGTGAATTTGAGCTATGGTTGCAGGGGGTGGGGCCATGAGGCACTTTTCCTTGGTTTGATAGGACTCTGTAGACTTTGTTCTACAAAACAAGGAAGCCAACAACAAATAACAGATTATTGCCTAATATTACGAAATAAGAATTCGTATTTTTTATTATAAATTAAATGGTTATGAAAAAAGCCCGGGCGCTTGCCCGGGCTTTTGTAACATATTCTTTACCGACGTAGGAAAGCCGGTATGTCCAATTGTTCAGCTTCATAGGACGCGCTCATGCTGGGCGACGTCTGCATAGAGGTCTGAACAACCGGTGTTTGTTCGGATACTACCGGAGCCGTGCTCACCGAGTTGACGGAGATTTCCGGCATAGGCGGCACCGCTGACGCGGTTTCCGCAACCTTGGCAGGCGTCGCCGGCTCATCCAGGTCCAACGCAGGTTCAAGCTGACCAGCGGCCTCTGCAACCATCGGCGTTTGACGAACCGGTGCCATGTCAGGCTCGTCTAGACCAATGGCTGATTGCGTGTCAGACGCTTTGATATCGGTGATCTCATTAATGTCATCAATATCAGTCAGGTCGATCTCAGCGGTCTCAGCAATACGCGGCTCCACTCGCTCCGCGACTAGCCCAGCGTCCAAATCCGTTTCCGGCTCTGGTGCCATTTGGGTTTCCTCGCGCGGTGGTTTGCGCTTAGTCCCTAAAACGCGGTCAAGGAATGACCGGGACCGCTTGGATACCTCACGCCGCGGCGCAAGTTTTGGCTCGCGCAGAAAACCTGGCAGTCCGCCATCATCGGGTTCTTCCACAATATCTGGCGCCTCTGCGACAGGCGCAGGCTCTTTCACCTCGACAATATCCTCGACCGCTGGCGGCGCGATATCGTTTGGCATGTCGTTCTGCATGAATGATGGCAATGCACCATCAGCATCAGTGGCTGGCGGCTCAGATGGTGGCTGATCATGCATCTGGCGACCCATATTGATCACTTCGCCACGCGTGACAGGGCGCAATCTGGACTTAGCGCCTGCCTCAATGCCGGTTGCCACAACCGATACCCGCACCATGCCTTTAAGGTTATCGTCAAAGGTCGAACCAATTATAATATTGGCATTATCATCGACTTCATCTTTGATCCGGTTGGCCGCTTCGTCGACTTCGTACAACGTCATGTCTTCGCCGCCCGAAATGTTGATCAGCAAGCCATTGGCCCCGCTCATCGACACATCGTCGAGCAACGGATTGGCAATCGCGGCCTCGGCAGCTTCGATCGCCCGGTTGTCGCCCTCGGCTTCGCCTGTACCCATCATCGCTTTGCCCATCTCGTCCATAATGGTTTTGACATCGGCAAAATCGAGATTGATGAGACCCGGCTTGATCATGAGATCGGTAATGCCCGACACACCCGAATGCAGCACCTCGTCCGCCATCGCAAAAGCTTCGGCAAAGGTCGTCTGCGCGTTGGCAATACGGAACAGGTTCTGGTTCGGGATGATGATTAATGTATCAACTTCCTTGGCCAGTTCATTAATGCCCTCATTTGCAGATCGCATGCGGCGCGTGCCTTCAAAGTCAAACGGCTTGGTCACCACACCGACGGTTAGCACGCCCAATTCCCGCGCCGCGCGCGCAATAACAGGTGCCGCGCCTGTGCCTGTGCCACCACCCATGCCGGCGGTCACAAAGGCCATGTGCGAGCCTTGGAGCATATCAACAATTTCTGCCATCGACTCTTCAGCCGCTTGACGGCCTATTTCAGGATTTGAGCCGGCGCCGAGACCTTCGGTGAGCTTGCTGCCCATCTGGATACGGCGGTCGGCCTTACTTGCCGCAAGCGCTTGCGCGTCAGTATTTGCGACAACAAAATCAACGCCTTCGAGGCCTGCTGTCACCATATTATTGACGGCATTGCCGCCAGCTCCCCCGATGCCAAACACGACAATACGAGGTTTAAGTTCCCTTTTTGGCGGAACGGTTAGATGAATACTCATGGCGTTCTCCTTTTCTACTCGCCTGGGTTGGGCGAGTTTTTCGAAGTTGAAAAAGCATGCGGACCTGCGCCCAATATCCAGGTGGTGCATACTCTCGACGGGCTGGCGAGCACCGTCACGGATGGCCTATGGCCGGTTACATACGCTGTTACACAATCGCATTGCATTAGAAGTTCCTCCTCAACCAGGCTGCCAAACGGCCCAAAGGCCCACTGGCGTTTTCAGAAACAAGGGCGGCGTCAGCGTGTTGCCGTCCAGCATAATTCAAAAGACCGGCACAGGCCGCGAAAGATGGCCCGGCAGCAGCTTCCGGTAAGCCGGTAAGCCGCATCGGAACACCGAGGCGCGGCTGTCGGTCCAAAATAGTGCGCGCCAGTTCCGGCACGCCGGATAATTGCGAGGCACCACCGGTCAGCACAACGCGTCGTCCAGCCATATGCGCCATGCCGGAAGCCGCAACGCGAGCCTCCACCATTTCCAGTGTCTCCTCCAAACGCGGGCGAATAATCTTTGTCAGCTCGCTACGCGGCAGCATTTGTGGCTCGCCATCAGCCGCGGGTAGCTCAAACTGCTCGCGCTCACCATCCGGCGATGCAAGCGCACTGCCATATAACGTCTTTATGCGCTCGGCCATTGGCAGCGCAATGTTAAGGCCGCGCGCAATATCAGTGGTGATATGGTGCCCCCCCACCGGAACCACTCCTGTATGCACAGGCGCGCCTTCATAAAAAATTGTGAAACTTGTTGTGCCGCCGCCCATATCAAGGTGCAGCGTACCAAGGTCAATTTCGTCCTGCATTAGCGTCGACAGAGCGCTGGCATAGGGGGTCACGACAAGTTTGTCGCAAACCAGATGGCACTGTTCAACGCAGGCCAGCAAATTCCTGATCGGCCCTACTGGTGCGCTTATCAAGTGCAATGTGACCTTCAACGCCTGCCCATACATGCCGCGCGGATCTGAAATAACCGCACTATCATCGACATAATAAGCGACCGGGATGGCGTGCAAAATTTCGTGATCTTCCGACCAGAATTTCTCGCATGCGTGACGCAATGCCAAAACCATATGATCATCCGTCACCGCTTGACCGTTCAGCGGCACATTTGCCTCGCATACCTGACTGGAAATACGGTTTGCCGACACGCCTATAATAATGCCGCGTACCTCAACCCCAGCCATCCGCTCGGCCGCATCAACCGCGGCACGCAGACTGTCCTCAGCGGCCCGCATATCGGTGATCTGACCTGCTTGCAGACCTTCAGAAACCTGATGCCCAAAACCTGTAACCCGCATCATCCGGTTAGGCTGGTTGTCGTCGGCTGTCTCGGCTATCAGACACGCCACTTTGTTGGTGCCGATATCCAGTGCCGCCACGGGTCCGCGCCGCATGACAACCGGCGTGCGCTTTCTGAATTGTTTATGTTTTACGGGGCGGGTCACGATCGCGCCTCCATAACAAGGTCTTCGGGTGCGCGGCGCGAGTTTTTACCCACGGGACGCAATAAAATGCGGTCGGGCAAACGTAGATCAATACTCTGTTTCTCGACCGCCAGAATGCGTCGTTCGCGCTCCAGATCCATAAGCCGGTTGAGCGCATTTTGAACGTCTTTGGCTGGCAGATGTACCGCACCACCATGGTCGAGCGTCAGGCTCCAGCGCCGCCCCCCAATCCATTCAGCGGCAACCAGTCGATTACGTACCACCGGATAATCCTGCAACATATCCATCAACGACTGTGCTCGTATCGGCGCACCGGAACCAGAAAGCACCGGCAAATGTGCAAAGACTTTCAGATATTTGCGCGTAATGACATCCCCGCTTTTATCGATCAGCGCGGTCTTGGTTCCGTCTTTGTAAAGCGCGAAGGGCTCGCGCTCGCTGATATGCAGGTGAATAATTCCCGGTAAGCGGCGTATCACGGAAACACTTTGAACCCAGGGCAAAGTTTTGACGCGTGCCTGGACCGCCGTGAGGTCGACCTCCAATATTGGCGCGCCGGGCGCGATATCTATGGCCGTGAGCAGATCTTCACGCTGCGTGCGCCGACGACCTTCCACGGTGATGTCTGCGACCTGCAGGCCCGTCGCGGCGGTCGCTTGATAGAAACTGTCACGCAGATAATCGGAAGTTGGGCGCCCCAACTCTGAGGTGAAAATGCCGACACCCATCAATACCAATACGCCGGCGAGAACACCGAACTGCAAGCGCCATGGTGCAAACCTAACCAAGGAAAATCCTTTGGAGACGCCTTTGAAAGGCACCCGCAAAAGCGCCTTGAAGGGCAAAAACAAGATAGATGCGAACCGCGCCACGAGGCTCGGCATTTTGCCTGCACTTTGCGTTGTTCGCCTTGTGCGCCTTGTGCGCGCGCGCGTCATCTGCGTCGGCTTCATCTTGGGCATGAGGCATCCTCCAATATCCACGTCACCAGATTGTCGTATGACATGCCGCGTGCTTCGGCCATCTCCGGCACAAGCGACAGGGGCGTCATGCCCGGCTGGGTATTGATTTCAAGCAGCGCCAAGGTTGGCCCTGCTGGGTCGAACCGGAAATCGGCACGGGTAACGCCGCGACATCCCAGCACATGATGCGCCGCCAAGGTGACCTGCTGTATTTCATCGCGTAGCGCTGCGGGAATATCGGCAGGCAGAATATGCACCGAACCGCCCTCGTCATATTTTGCGCGGTAATCATAAAACCCGTTAGATGGCACAATTTCCAGAATATCGGTTGGCGTTTCATCAAGCACGGCACAGGTCAGCTCACGACCGGCAATATAAATTTCGGCCATCGCCGCACCATCGAAACCCCAGCCGCCTTCGCTCAGCGTGTCAGGTATTTCGTTTGCGCCAGCTGGTACAATCTCGACACCCACACTTGAGCCTTGATTAACCGGCTTCACAACATAGGGCGGGGTAAGTGGATGGTCTGTGCATGCGCCGCGCATGACTAGCACACTGTCGGCAACCGGCAGACCAGCATCGGCGAAGATTTTTTTCGACAGATGTTTGTCCATAGCCAATGCGGATGCGCGCACACCGGAATGCGTGTAGGGAATTTGAAGGACTTCAAGTAACCCCTGCACTTCACCGTCTTCGCCACCCACACCATGCAGCGCATTAAAGCAAACGTCAGGCGCCACGGCCTGTAACTGCATTGCGAGGTCGCGGTCAACATCAATTTCGGTAACCTGATAGCCGCACCGCCGCAGTGCGTCGGCACATTTCTGGCCGGAAATAAGACTGATCTCGCGTTCGGGCGACCAGCCACCGGCAAGCACCGCGACATGTTTGTCATGCGTCATGTGCCACCTCCCCGATCCGCCGAATTTCCCAATCCAGATCTATGGCGCTCGCTTCAAGCACCCGCGCGCGCACCGTTTCGCCCAACGTTTCAATGTCGTCGGCAGTAGCGTCACCATGGTTGATGAGGAAATTACAATGTAATTCAGATACTTGTGCTCCACCCACACGAAGACCACGGCATCCGGCCGCGTCAATGAGTTTCCAAGCCTTGGGCCCGTCTGGGTTAGCACCGCCCGGATTTTTAAACGTACTGCCGCCTGTGCGTGATTTCACCGGCTGGGTTGTGCCGCGTTTATCAGCGATATCGTTCATGCGCGCGCGAATGTCATTCGGCGCATCCGGTACCCCGCGAAAGATCGCGCTGATATATACAAGCCGATCGTGATAGCCATTAGTGCGATAACTCAGGTTTAAATCTTGCGGGCTCAATATACGCGCTTCACCCTGCATGGTGAGCGCTTCGGCCTGCACCAGCACATCCGCCGTTTCGCTGCCATAAGCTCCAGCATTCATCGCCAATGCGCCGCCCACATTGCCGGGAATGCCGCTAAAGAACTCAAGCCCCGTTAGGCCAGCATTAGCAGCGGCTGCCGCCAGACGCCCATCGAGCGCAGCGGCACCAGCGCGTATCTCACTTTCACCTACCGGTACAAGGTCACCAAAGCCGCGGCCCAAACGAATGATCACACCACGCACCCCGCCATCGCGGGCAAGCGTGTTGGACCCAGCGCCTAAAATATTGACCGGAATATCGCGTGGTCGTTGTTTCAAGAACGCGCTCAGATCTTCGGCATCGGCAGGCATAAATACGACATCGGCACATCCGCCAACGCGGAACCAGGTGATGTCAGCCAGCGCTTGACCCGCTATATACTTGCCACGCACATCGGGCAGGTCGGATGGCTGAATGTGAGGAGCCATGTTGGGTGCTGACATTGTTTCCGGGCGCGGGGTCATGCTGCAACCTCCCCAAGACGCGTCGGCAAGGAATGCGCAATGCGCGAAATACTACCGGCGCCCATGCACACGACGATATCGCCGGCCTGCATCACCGCGCTTAGGGCTGCAGGCAAATCCGTGTCATCAGCCAGCGCAACCGCATGACGATGCCCATGCGCTTGCAGACCTTCAACCAAGCTGGCAGCATCAGCCCCATCAATAGGGGGTTCACCGGCAGCAAATACGGGTAACACAAAAACCATATCGGCGGCGTTCATGCAGCTACAAAAATCGGCAAACAGATCGCGTAACCGCGTGTAGCGATGGGGCTGCATGATGCCGATCACGCGGCCAGATGCAGCAGTGCGTGCGCTTGCCAGAACCGCCGAAATTTCAACCGGATGATGAGCATAATCGTCGAATATGTCGACATCTCGAACCTGACCAACATGGGAGAAACGTCGTTTCACACCTGCAAAGCCCGCCAGCGCCTTGCGAATTTGATCGGGTTTGGCATGCACTTCCAGTCCGGCGGCGATAGCGGCCAACGCGTTTTGCAGATTGTGCACACCAGCCATGGGTAAACGAATACCGCTAATCACGGTTTGCGTGTCGGCTTGCCGATCGCGGCAGATGACATCAAATTCCTGGGCAAGGCCGTGCGTGGTGATATTCGTGGCACGAATATCAGCCTGCTCGTTCAATCCATAGGTGATAATTCGGCGATCTTGCACCTTGCCGACCAACGCCTGCACTTCAGGGTGGTCGAGGCACACAATGCCAGCCCCGTAGAACGGAATATTTTGCATGTAACTGTAGAAGGCATCACGCAAACGCTCAAAGCTGCCATAATGCTCCAAATGCTCAGGGTCGATATTGGTGATAATGCCGATGGTCGATGGCAAACGCACAAACGTGCCGTCGCTCTCATCGGCTTCCACCACCATCCAGTCGCCCGAGCCCAACCGCGCATTCGTGCCATAGGCATTGATAATGCCGCCATTAATAACTGTCGGGTCAAGATCGGCGGCGTCCAGAATGGCTGCCGCAAGCGAAGTTGTCGTGGTTTTGCCATGCGTGCCCGCCACGGTAAGGCAAGGCTTGAGGCGCATTAATTCGGCAAGCATTTCGGCCCGGCGTACAACGGGAATATGTCGAGCACGGGCAGCGCGCACTTCGGCATTATCATCGCTCACCGCCGACGACACCGTAACCACGCCAGCACCGATAATATTCTCCGCCCGATGGCCGATGAAAACCTCTATGCCCATTTCACCAAGGCGCTCGGTATTCGCATTTTCGCTCAAATCGCTGCCTTGCACGTCATAGCCCATGACATGCATCACTTCGGCAATGCCGCTCATGCCGATGCCACCAATGCCGACAATGTGTACCCGTCCGAAGGGGCGCAATGTCTGCGGCGGTGAAAGAGGCATTTGCGTCATTACTTCTTCCCCTTGGCGATAGCGTCGCTGCCTTGATTAATCGAATTAGCGTCTTTGATGAGCGACAAGGCGTAACGGCACAGCCGCAAATCAGCATCTGGCCGCGCCAGTGACAGCGCACGCGCCGAAGCCGCATTCAGAAGTTCGATATTGAGCATCAGCTCATTTAATTTTCCCGATAGCCAATCGGACGAAAACTCACTCTGATTAACCATCCAAGCGCCGCCTTTTTCCGTTAACTCGCGCACATTATGCGCCTGATCTTGGTCGAGCGCGCCGGGTAGCGGCACGACAACCGCCGGCGCACCCAGCAGGGACAATTCACAAATTGTTGAAGCACCGCCCCGACAAATAACCAAATGAGCCCGCCGCATGCGCGAAGGCAGATCTTCGAAAAAGTCTCTGATTTCAGCATAAACGCCAATTTCGCCATAAGCGGCGAGCGTTTCGGCCATATCTGCGTGTCGCACCTGATGCACCACCCGCAGCCGCGCTTTCAATTCACTCGGCAATTGCCCGATCGCTTTGGGCACAATGTCGGCAAACACGCTGGCGCCCTGACTGCCGCCAAACACTAATAACTCAAACGGGCGCGAGGCGTTCAGATATCGGTAACCGCCGCGCGCGGCAGAGAGAACTTCGCTGCGCACCGGATTACCAACCTTGCGCGTGCGCAGACGGGTTGATTTCGATAGACCGCGTGTGCCACCAAACGTGGTGGCCAAGTACGCCCCCATACGGCATAGCACCCGGTTGGCCCGCCCGAGGACGGCATTTTGTTCGTGGATCAACACTCGCCGCCCGAGCAACAAAGCCGCAAGCGCCGGGGCAAATGACGGGTATCCGCCAAAGCCCACAACAATCGACGGCTTGAGTTTCAAGATGAGATGCGTCGCCTGAATAAGCGCGAATAAAATTTTTAAAACACGCCAAGGAATTAACCAGACATTGCCCGCAAATATTGTGGCTGCCGATAATTTGTACACCGGCATTTCTTCCATCTGACTGAGATAACCCATACCACGCGCATCCGTCGCCAGATGCACCTCATGGCCCTTTTCTTTCATGCGCCGTGCCAAGGCACTGGCCGGAAAAAGATGCCCGCCCGTTCCGCCCGCCGCGAGCAACACCACTTCGGTTTTACGA
>DKNW01000110.1:5170-7665 GCA_002469805.1 Rhodobiaceae bacterium UBA7378 | reverse complement strand
CTTGGCGTTCATCGCCGCAACATCCAGCGTTTCGGGCGACTGAGCATCATGGGGATGCGCGGTCCCTGCATATACGCGCAAGTTTGAAAGCTGCTGGCGTCCCAAAGGACCGCGTGGCAACATGCGTTTCACGGCCAGTTCAAGAACACGCTCTGGAAATTTGCCTTCCAGCACTTTTTCCGGCGTTGTTTCTTTAATGCCGCCCGGATATCCCGTGTGGCGGTAATATGTCTTGCCTTGGCGTTTATCACCCGTAAACACGACTTTTTCAGCGTTGATTACAATGACATTATCGCCGCAATCCATGTGTGGTGTGTAGCTTGGCAAATGCTTACCGCGCAGACGCGTGGCAATAACGGCGGCCAGACGGCCAACAACCATGTTTTCCGCGTCAATCAACACCCATTTTTTGTCGATATCAGACGGTTTTGCAGAAAAGGTCTTCATCTTTTCACCCTATTTCGTGCGCCCGAAGCGCGATAGACGTGGTTTTATCTAACCCATCTACAAATTGCAACGGAAAATATACCTAAAATTATGATTAAAAACAACCGCTTAGAAATTAGGTAATTATTTACCTAGCGCTAACGGCTGATGGATAACGCATAAAATGCAAATGCGTAATAGCAAGTCCTAGCACCAGCACCGCGCCAAGTTGATGCGCGGCGCCCAGCGGCAATGGCACCGCATTAATTAGGGTTACAATGCCCAAAAGCCCCTGCCCCAAAATGGCACCTACTAGCAGGAAGGCAGTCAGCCGCGCCGAGGCTGGAGCCTGACTGCGCATCAGCCGGACAACGTGCCAGATGACAACCGCTGTAAGGACATAGGCAATCAGTCGGTGGTTGAACTGAACGGTCAGATGATTTTCGAACAGATTGCTCACAGCCGGTACCTGCGCAAACAGCCCAGTTGGAAGCATATCGCCATCCATGAAAGGCCAATCCGTATAGGTTGTACCCGCATCAAGCCCGGCAACCAACGCACCCAATAGCGACTGGATCAGAACCAGCGCACCGATAGCACCGCTAACTGCAACCCCAGGCCCAACAACCGCCGGTGCGCGCACCGCACGCATGAAGTGCAACGCCAACCACAGGCAGAAGGAAAATATAATCAGGGCGAGACCTAAATGCATAGCCAGCCGGTACTGGCTGACATCTACACGGTCGGAAAGCCCGCTTTGCACCATATACCAACCCATGAACCCTTGCAGACCACCCAGCGCAAACAGCGCGAGCAGCGGGCCAAGCGCGCCGTTTGGAATTTTGCGCTGCAACAGGAAAACAATAAACGGCACGAAAAATACCAGTCCGACCACGCGGCCAAGCTGACGGTGACCCCATTCCCACCAATAAATAAATTTAAAAGCCTCAAGGCTCATACCGGCATTGACTAGCTGGTATTCCGGGATTTCCTTATATTTAGCGAAGGCTAGATCCCAATCTGCCGCCGATAACGGCGGTAAAGCACCCGAGATAGGCCGCCATTCGGTGATGGACAGGCCACTATCGGTCAGGCGGGTCAGCCCACCGACCAGCACCATCAACACAACGCAGCCACACACGGCAAACAGCCAGTAAGCCAGTTGGCGTCGGTGCGCCGGAGGGATTGCGTGAAAGTTCATGAACACGGTTATACCGACTTGGCATATGCTGCGATAGCGCAGGCAGGCGCGACCAAACGGCGCGTCACAAACCACACCATCGCCCGCGATATCTCTCGCCGCGCGCTCTAAAACACCCTATATACATGCCATGGAAAAACGAAAACCCGCGCTCCCCATACGAGTTCGTAAGCTCATCGGGCTCATCTTGATGTTGGTTTTGCTATTTGTTTACGCGCTTATCGTAATGACGATTGCAGTCAGCGGCCGTGTGCCGCAGGAGGGCGCATCGGAGTTCTTCTTCTATTTGATAACTGGATTGGCGTGGACACCGCCGGCTGCGTTGATCATCAGTTGGATGCAACGCCCGGATTAATGTCCTAGTCAGGACGCCCGAACTGAATAATGTTCAGGGCAATGATAGCAACAAGAAAAATTACAATCGGCAAGATCGCGGTCATAGAATAATTCCTTTCATTTCGTGCGACACTATCATCAGATTTGTAATTTGCAAGCACCGCCGAGACTGGTTGGCTATGCGCGCCAGCTTATTTGACAGAACGGCATGCGCCCCAGTGGGCCAGCACTTTATTCAATGAAGGATGTCATGCGTATCACCAGCAAGACATGCGTTACGATTTACCGCTGGGAAAAAGATGGACTGATGCCCAAGCGCGCGCCGATTGGCGGCGGTTCGGTGAATTGGCGCATGACGGACATTGACGACTGGATGGCAAATAAGGACACCAAAGCCGACTGATTTGCATCCCATAATATCGCAAATTTAGTCCCCAGCTAGTCCCAGCGCACAAAGCAACCTATCTGACCGCACCAGCAACCCCTTTAATCTCCTGATATTATTTGGAAAATTGGTCGGAGCGGCGGGATT
>DKNW01000110.1:0-4842 GCA_002469805.1 Rhodobiaceae bacterium UBA7378 | reverse complement strand
GGAGCGGCGGGATTCGAACCCACGACCCCTTGTCCCCCAGACAAGTGCGCTACCGGGCTGCGCTACGCTCCGACGGACACGGTTTTAGGTGGTTTTAGGCGTATTGGCAAGCAAGGGCTCAACTCGCGTCTTCGCCCAGCAAACGCCGGCGGATATCGCCAAGTTGATCGCGCGCATTGACCAGTTGATCGCGCTGCGCTTTCGTCAGCCCCGAACCTTCGGTTTGAGCCGGTGCAAGGCCGTCAGCCCGCGAACGAATATAATCAACACCCTGCTCGCCAATAATTTTTTGAACGCCCTTTATGGTTAGGCCGTCTTCATGCAGCAGGCGCTGGATACCGGCGATCACCTGCACATCTTCGGGCCGATAAAACCGTCGGCCAGCTGCGCGCTTCAATGGTTGGATGATATCAAACTTGGTTTCCCAAAAGCGCAATACATGCGTCTCAACATTTAGGGATTTTGCCACTTCGCTAATACTGCGGAAGGCCGTTTCGGATTTTTCTTCAGACATTCAAGACCTGACCACGCATAGCTTTAGTCAGACAGTCCGGCCATTTTGTTGATCTTAGATTTCAGCACATGGCTGGCGCGAAATGTAAGCACGCGGCGCGGATCAATCGGCACTTCTTCACCCGTTTTCGGGTTGCGTCCGACGCGCCCGTTTTTGTGCCGCACCATGAAAGACCCAAAAGACGAAAGTTTAACCGCTTCACCCCTGACGAGTGCATCGGAAATTTCGTCAATTACGCTTTCAACAATTTGTGTGGATTCGTTCCTCGATAAGCCAATTTCATTATAAACTGCTTCGCTGAGATCCGCTCGTGTCACCGTTTTACTAGACATTGTGCCCCCGTCTATCCCAAAACTTAAGCACATAGAGTTAATTAAGTGCAAGAGAATAGTAGTAAATTTTTGTTTTTAGGACCATCGGATCAAATTTGCGCCCCAGCTCAATCCGCCGCCCATCGCTTCGGTCATCACCATGTCACCGGGTTTGATCCGCCCGTCACGGACTGCCATATCTAACGCCAGCGGAATAGACGCCGCTGATGTGTTGGCGTGATCCGCCACAGTGAGAACGGTTTTCTCCGGCGGTAAACCAATTTTTCGGGCCACACCATCAATGATGCGCTTATTCGCCTGGTGCGGCACAAACCAGTCAATATCGTCAATTTCGAAACCACTGGTATCAAGCAAGGTGCATATCGCTTCGGCAATATTCGTGACAGCGTGGCGATAAACCTCGCGGCCTTCCATGTAAATCGTACCCGCTGTGCCGGTCGAGCCTGCGCCACCGGTTGTGTATAGCAGTTTCGCGAACTGCCCATCAGATCGGATATAGCTATTAATGACCTGCGGCGCGTCCGGCGCAACATCGTCAGCGCAAAGCACCAGCGCACCGGCGCCATCTCCGAACAGAACGGCTGTGCTGCGATCTTCCCAGTCGAGAAGCCGCGTCATCAACTCGGCCCCGATGAGCAGTGCGCCTTTCGCTTGTCCGCTTTCGATCATGGCCGACACCACGCTTAGGCCGTACACAAAGCCCGAGCAGGCTACCTGAATGTCGAACGCTGCCCCGTGGGTCGATCCCAGCTTATGTTGTACATACGCCGCCGTTGCGGGAAATGTATGGTCGGGTGTCGATGTTGCAACGACGATAAGGTCAATCTCAGCGATGCTCATGCCGGCGTGCTCTAGCGCTTTTTTCGCCGCTCTGACTGCTAGATCAGACACGTTTAGTTCGGCATCAGCCTGATGGCGTTGCCGGATGCCCGAGCGCGATACAATCCATGCGTCGCTGGTGTCCATGATGGCCGCGAGGTCGTCATTCGATAAAATCTTTTCGGGAACATATCCCCCTACACCTCTTACACGCGCCTTTATTGTCATTATCTTAATCCAGTGTTTGCGCCCAAGCGTCGTCCAGCAATATTTGCATTTTCTCAATATCCGCGGCAATCGTTTTGGATATGTTAGCGTCCGCCACTTCAATAGCAACGCTGACAGCCGAAGCAAATCCGCTAGCATCGGCACCACCATGGCTCTTCACCACAATACCGTTCAACCCAAGAAACATACCGCCATTGGCTGCGTTAGGGTCCATGCGCGCGCGCAAAGCCTTAAATGCAGGCCGTGCAAACACATAACCGAGGCGGGCAAACATTGAACTGGTGACGGCCTGGCGCAGATAAGCCGAAATCTGCCGCGATGTGCCTTCGGCTGTTTTGAGCGCAATATTGCCGGTAAAGCCGTCGGTCACGATGACATCTGCATCGCCCCGGCCAATGCCGTCACCTTCAATAAACCCAGTAAAATTCAATTCCGAGCGCGACAACAATTCCGCCGCCTCGCGCACGCTATCAGTTCCCTTAACGTCCTCAACACCGATGTTTAACAAGCCGATTGTCGGATTTGGAAGGCCAAAAAGCGTGCGGGCGTAGGCCGCGCCCATCACCGCAAACTGTGCGTATTGCGCAGCTGGGCCGCCAATAGTCGCGCCAACATCAAGCACCACGCTACGCCCTCTCACGGTCGGCCAGACAGCGCAAATTGCCGGTCGTTCAATGCCCGGCAAGGTGCGCAAAATCACTTTCGACATCGCCATAAGCGCGCCAGTATTTCCTGCCGAAATGCAAGCCTGCGCCGCGCCGGATTTCACGGCCTCCACTGCCTGCCACATGCTGCTAACTTTGCGCCCCTGCCGCAGGGCGACACTTGGCTTCGCATCCATCGCAATCGACATATCGCAATGCACAAACGTACTGGCATTATTGACGATGGGCCGCTGGGACAGAGCGGGCTGCACAATTTGTTGGTCACCGAACAGCATGAAACGCGCATCGGGTCTAGAAACCAGCGCCTTTTCGATGCCGTTCAAAGTAACGTCCGGACCATGGTCGCCGCCCATCACATCGACAGAGATAACGGGATGGGTCATGTTTTCCCTAACCGATTGCCAAATACAGATGCGCCCATGGTTGCGTTAGTTTGCGGCGAATATCAAGTGCCTTCATCACCGGGCGTCGGCTTATGCAAATCAGCGAGAACGGCAAACGGGGAAACGGGTTGCTCTGGCGCAAGGTCTCCGGCATCAAATGCCGCCCCTTCTTTGCGGGGATAGGCAGGAATTTCCATGGCGAAAACCTGCATAGCAAGTTCGCCAATATTAGCGGCCCCGTCATCTGTCAAAGACTCCGGCAGATCGGTCTCGAAATCATCCTCCGGGATAACAAATTTCGCCACCATATTAACGGGCTGAAACTCCGCGGCAAAATCTTGTGATATCTGCGTCCACATCGGGTCAAGCGTGACCCCGCAGACCTGTTCGACGCGACCACGCACAGCACCCGTAACATGCACACAGCCCTCATCGAGCGGCATAATGCGCGCATGCACGGCAAGTCCTTCAATATCGCGCACGCCAAACCTTTCAGCCATTGAGGTGCGCATTTCCTCGGGCAGTTCAAACGCCACTTCGCGACCGGTAGGCGGCACCTCGTCCACACGTATATCAAAACTTAGCGTCAGGTCTTCCCCAAGCAAAAGATCGATATCAGCCATCTACAACTTCCAACTGTGGCGCGCCCTGAAAGCTGTTACCAGCCAGCAGATCATCCAACGCAACTCCACCCAAATGCGCTTCCAACGCCAGCGTATAGTCGGTTAACCCGTCCAGACCGGCGTTTTGGGCTGGCGATGGTTCGTTTTCGGGGTGAAGATTGCGCGCGAGAACATTACGAATGGCCGCTGGCACATGCGTGGTATCTGCATCGAAAGCCGTATCATAGGCAGTGGCGCGGCCATAAAATGCTTCGACCATTTTTTGCACCTTCTTGCCTACCCCCATATCGCCGACGCCAGCTTCGCGCATGGCCTGGTCCATATCTTTGAAAAACATATCAAAAACGTCCTGGCTTATCGTGGAACGCCCCATGCCAAGCGCGCGCAAACGGCGCAAAAGCAAATGTAGATGCAACGCCATCATATCGAACCGCCCATCAAAATCATCGGGTGCGCCACCGGTCTTATAAAATTCAGGACGTCGCGCCTGTTTGACGATCGACAAATACGCCGCGTGCACGGATGGCGATTTATCTTGAGGTTTCAGGAAATCTAAAATGCCCATCGGGTTTGCATCTCCAGCGGGGGAACAAAAATTCTGTTGCAACAGCATATACGATTGTTTAGGTCATTTATACGGTTTCGCGGCTAAGAGAGTTAAAATGAAGCAGGTGAAAAGCATTTCCCTTCCCTCAAACAAACGCAAAAGCGCCCTGCGTGGCGCAGCGATAGGCCTGACACTGGCAGGACTTTTGGCGTGTGCGCCCGTTATCGACAATCGCGGTTATGTGTTTGACGAAAGTCTGCTGCCCGAACTCAAAGTCGGCACAACAAGCGAAGCCGACATCATTGGTCTGATGGGGTCGCCGTCGACCGTGTCGACGCTGAATGGCGGAGCGTATTATTACATTAGCAGCAAATTTGTCACCGAATCCTATCGTGCCCCGCGCGAGACGGAACGGCGCGTGCTGGCGATATTTTTCGACGCCGACAAAAAAATTCGCGACCTCGGATTTTACACGCTTGAGGACGGCAATGTTGTGACCATCATCGCGCGCACCACCGAAACGCAAGGACGCGAACTAACATTCTTGCAGCAAATCTTTGGCAATCTGGGCCGGTTTGAATCCGGTGACGGCAGCAACTTTTAATTTCAAAACGCGGGCATAAAAAAACCTCCGACAGTTAGCTCTGCCGGAGGTTTTATCTTTTTGCGACGCTTTAACGGGCCAGAACAGCCAGCATCAAAAGCGCAACAATATTGGTGATTTTAATCAT
>DKNW01000020.1 GCA_002469805.1 Rhodobiaceae bacterium UBA7378 | reverse complement strand
AACCCGGACATTGCGCTGCTCTATTCTTCGTCTAGCGGTTGCGCGCTGGCCCCGCCATCCGAAATTTTTTCGATCCGCATTTGCGCATCCCGCAGCTTTTCATTGCAATAGGCCCGCAGCTGGCTCCCGCGCTGATAAATCTCGATCGACGCCTCAAGCGCAACATCGCCGCGTTCCAGACGGTCAACAATTGTTTCCAGCTCAGCTAAAGCAGCCTCGAAACTCAGCTCACGAATGTCTTCGGAAATCTCAATGTGTCCATCTTCTGCCATCATCATTCCCCGTATGAGCGACTAAGCGGTAGTAAAATTGTACACGCCATCATCATCTAACTGCATGTTTATTGCCTTGCGATGCACGAGACACATCAAATGCGCCAGACTTTCACCAGTTGCCATGAAATATGTGTCGCGCGTTATTTTGCGTTTGAACAGAGCAGAAAAAATCTCTGTGTCGACCGCACGACGCGGTTCTTCACAAACCCCCAACAAACGCGTCATCGCGTTTTCGTGCCCATCCACCAGCGCATCAAGGCGCGCATGCAGACCATAAAATGGTTCATTATGCGCTGGCAAAACCAGCGTATCTGCCGGTAGCGTCGCACGCAAACGCCGACAACTATCAATCCAATCCTGTAGCGGATTGGCAAAAGGCTCGGTGGGAAACAGCGATACATTTGAAGATATGCGCGGGATAACTTGATCGCCGGAAATCAGCACATTTAGATCGGCGCAATACAGGCAGGCATGCTCCGGCGCGTGCCCACTGCCCATTTCAACGCGCCAGATGCGCCCGCCAATCTCAAGCTCGTCATCTTGTTTCAGGCGATTATAGGCCTGGGGCAGCGGAAATATATGCTCGCCAAACCCGCCAAATCGCTCGCGGTAGCGCGCCAAACCCGCTTCCGAAAAACCCGCACGGTGATAAAACTGCATTGCCTCATCAGGCGCCTTGCGTCCTGTATCGCCAGCCATAGCACGGCACATCAGATAATCGGTTCGCGACATATAAAATGCAGCGTCAAACCGTTTTACCAGCCAACCAGCAAGCCCGACATGGTCGGGGTGCATATGCGTCACGAGCACACGCGAGAGCGGCTTATCTCCCATAATGCCGGAAAATAGCGATTCGTAATTCTGTCGTGCGCTATCAACGTCAACGCAGGTATCAACCAGCACCCAGCTGTCGCCATCATCGATCAGCCAGACATTGATATGGTCGAGCATGTAGGGCAATTGCATGCGCACCCAGTACACACCATCGGCAACAGCGATAGCACTGCCCGGTTCAGGCAAGTTCTCAAAAGGATATTGCAAGCCGTGCGCTTGCGGGTGGGACGTACGATTTTTTTCCACGATAAACCTCATCGCTTTTTTCCAATTCGGAAAAAACGGATTTTCAAATTGAAATCGGTGTACCATATTTGCTCCGACATCCAAAACCGAATGAAATGAGGATCTATCTTGGACACGCCCCCAACATTGCGAAAAACTGCCCTGATTACGGGTGCTTCAGCTGGCATTGGACGCGATTATGCGCGTTATCTTGCCGCCGAAGGTTATGACCTCATCTTGACAGCGCGGCGCACGGACCGTCTTGAAGAATTGGGACGCGAACTGTCGGATGCCTTTGCCACGCAGGTCAATGTCATTCCCGCCGATCTCGCAGACCCGCATGCCCCAATGCAATTGGCCGCCGAAATTGCCAAACGCGACTTGCAGGTCGACTATCTGGTCAACAATGCTGGCTATCAGGTGCCTGGCTTTTTCGACCAGGTGCGATGGGAAGTACAACGCGACATGATGCAGGTTTTGATGACGGCCGTCGCCCAGCTCGCGCATATTTTCGGGCCTGATATGGCCCGCCGCGGCTTTGGCCGCATCGTCAATATTGCATCGGTCGCTGCGTTTGTGCCCGGCCAGCAAGGAGGCGCTTTGTATCCGTCCGTTAAAGCCTTCGTTTTGCGGTTCAGCCAGAGCCTTGCAACCGAATATCGTGATACGGGCGTACATGTCATTGCCGTGTGCCCGGGTTTCACGTGGAGCGAATTTCACGATGTGGCTGGCAACCGAACGCAGATGAATAAGCTGCCAAGCTTTATGTGGCTTGATGGCCCCCGCGTGGTGACAGATGCGCACAAAGCAGTTGAGGCGGGCCGCGGGCCGGTGATCATTAGCGGCTGGGTTTACAAAACACTGGTAACGCTGCTGCAAATCATTCCCGACAACCTGCTTGCCCGTATGGGATCGCGCTCAGTTCGCAATGCGCAAGCGCGTCCCGAAGACAGACGCGAGACATTACCGACCCCTGCAGCAGCAAAACCCCAAACCAAAGCCCGCAAACCAGCTACAAAAAAATCAGTTACAAAAAAACCGGCTACAAAAAAACTAGCCAGCAAAGCGTCTGCCAAAAAACCCGCTAAGCGCGCCGAGCGGAAAGCGGCTCCTAAAGCGGCAAATAGTAGCTAGGCGATGGCGGTACTTCCCGCAACCGCCGCCAATATTTCACGCTGCGCTCAGACCTTGCGCGATGGCGGTCTTATCGCCATGCCAACAGAAACTGTCTATGGTCTCGCCGCCGATGCCGCAAACGCGCGCGCAGTAGCAGCCATATTTGAAACCAAGGCACGGCCGCAAATTAATCCGCTTATCTGCCATGTCGCAAGCCCTGCACAGGCGTTTGACCTTGGGCAGTTTGATGCGCATGCCCGCCGCCTCGCCGAGACATTCTGGCCCGGCCCGCTTACATTGGTTGTGCCGCGTGGGGCGTCTTGCCCGGTCAGCGACCTAGCAAGCGCTGGCCTACCAACACTCGCGCTGCGGTGCCCTGACCACCATGTCGCACAGGCATTGCTTGGCGAGATGCGCGGCCCACTTGTCGCGCCGAGCGCCAATCCGTCGGGCCGGTTGAGCCCCAGCGAAGCGGCTCACGTTGCCGCGCATTTGCCGGATATTGATGTGTTGGACGGTGGAATTTGTGCGGTGGGACTCGAGTCGACGATTATTGGCTGTCTGGATGCCGCGCCCACTTTGTTGCGCAGCGGTGGCATTGAGCGCGAAAAAATCGAAACGTGTCTGGGCATGCCTCTCAGCGATTTGCCCAAAGATGCCGACAGCGCGGCGCGGCTAGCCCCGGGCAGAATGTTGCAACATTACGCGCCGCATGCGCCGTTATCGATGAATGGCGAAATACCCGATGGAGATTATCTCGTGCTGGGTTTCGGCCCGGGCACTCCTGCGAACGCCGCAGAAAATTTAAGCCCGTCAGGAGATTTGACCGAGGCTGCCGCCAATTTGTTCGGCTGCCTACACCGCCTTGACCTGCGTGCCGTCGCCGAAGGCAAATCAATCGTCGTTAGCACCGTGCCAAGTGGCGGGCTTGGCGATGCCATAAATGACAGGCTGAAACGCGCCGCGCAAAGATAAGCCCGGCTAAAAGCAGAGCTTTCTCGGTTTGTGAAATTTAAGCCGTAATATGTTCGACCAGCAAAGTCGGCACATCCAAACAATGCGACTTGACCGTGCAGACCCGTGTGCCGGGTTTGCGGCCTTCGCGCACTTCAGAAACCTCGACTCCGCTTTTGAGCAAGCGTGCATGCGTTGTTTCAACGCTGTCTGTCTTTAGCGCAAGTCCCCATAGATGGTCGCGCTCGGCATCATATTTTCCCGATCCAATTACCTCAATGCTCATATGATTAGACCGGAAAAACAGCATCTCCCCGCCCCAATCTGGCCGCGATTGCTCAAGCGCTAGGCGGATACCAAGCTGCGTTCCGTAGAAATTTTTTGCCGCTGCCGCGTCCGATGTCTGCACGACAACATGGTCTACAGCCGTGCATGGCCCCGTACCAGAAATCGGCGCAGGCTTCAGCGCATCTGGATCATCATGCCGGATCGCGAAACTAAAAATTCCGCGGGATTCGGTCTCTGACCAGGTCATGTTTTGCCAGCTGCGTTTTTTATCTTCATCGAGATCTAGGCCATGGCCCGCTTGCGGATCGCCAACACCCAACCCGGCATCGCGCGCATGCGCCAGAAAAGACGCGCTGTCTTCCACGCCAAAAACCAGGCCCATCAAGCCCTGTCCCTTGTCAGCAATATGCTGCTGCACCCGCGCTCCGGCCCAGCCGGAACCTGACTGAGTAGCCGCCAGCAATTCGAGATAGGTGTTGTCGAGTTTAAACAGCGTATTCGCACTGCCATATTCTGGGTGACTTCCCTGCCAGCTCGGGTCACGCCCAAGCATTAGCGCATAATCGCGCGTCGCCGTCTCAAGATCGGAAACTGCAATAATAATGTGATCAACAATGGTAGACATGAACAAAGTTTAACAGCGCGATCCGCAGGCGGCTAGAACAAATCCAGCTGTTCGGCTGGCGTAAGCGGCTCGGTCCGCGTCCATAAATCCTCTCCCTCAGCATCGCGCTGGTTCACCCGTCTGGAAACCGGCATGGCGGTAAAAGCACCATCATCGGACGGACGCAGCAATGCCTGCAATGTGTGCGCTTCGCGCTCTGGCGTGTGCAGCCAGTCATGTGCATTTTCAGGTGCGATCATGGCAGGCATGCGATGATGAATAGCCGTCAAATTTGCCGCCGCTTCCACCGTTACAACAGCACAGCCTTCAATCTCGCTGCCATCAGCTCCCGACCAGATATCCCAGATCGCAGCCATGAAAAATGGCTGCGCGTCAGCATGGCGGATCAGATAAGGCTGTCGCGCTTTTCGTTCCCACTCGTAAAACCCGTCAGCGGGCAGGAGCGCGCGGCGACGGCGAAACGCATTTTTAAAACTCGGCTTGGTCTGGATGGTTTCGGCGCGGGCATTGATAAGCGGGCGAGCACCGGGTCGGGCCATATAGTCGGCGCTTGCCCAACCCGGCACCAGCCCCCAATTTACCGGCATAATCTGTGTTTCGCCTTCAACGCGTATCAGGCTCACCGGCTGGCCCGGCGTAATATTATAGCGTGGCTCAATATTGGGTAGATTGACGAAATCGACAAATTTCTGAAGCTCCGTCGGTGGCGATGAAAGGGCGAAACGTCCGCACATTACATGCCCCCTCTAGCGGGCTGAACAATATGCCCCGCCTTTACACCCAGCTCAGCCGCACGCCCCGCAGCAATTTCAAGAACAGCAGCAACCGCTTCTTTTGATGTTGTGAGACGGTCGGAATTTGTGTCGTGCCGGGTTGTGATTTCGGCAATGCGGCCATCAGCACCAATGAAAATCATATCCAGCGGAATACGGGTATTGCGCATCCAGAAACCGACTTTGCGCGGCGGATCAAACACGAACAACATGCCGGTATCAGGTGCCAAACTTGGCACATGCATCAAGCCCTTTGCCTGCCCTGCACGGTCGGTCACGCGGGCAACCGCGAAAGCATGGCGCGCACCGTCATCGCCAAGAATTTCAAGCTGGTAGGACGTCTCGATTCCATTGGCAAAGGCGCGTGCGCTCACCAGAGGCACGAGGCAAACCAGCAAAAACAGGGATCGTCGGCTTATCGTCATTGCCAAACTTTGCCACTGCCCGCGGGCGAGGTCAAAACAGTTTATAATTGGCAAGCAATTTCAGTTTGCTAGTATGAGCGAAACGCAAGGGAGACATAATTTTGGCATATAAAGCTTTTGATTTAACGGGCAAAGTCGCCCTTGTAACTGGCGGCAATCGCGGCATAGGGCTGGGCATGGCCCGCGCCATGGCCGAAGCAGGTGCCAATATCGCAATTTGGGGCACGAATGAAGCCAGGAACGCGGAAGCCGCCGCCGCCTTGAGCGCCGAAACCGGGGTTAAAACCCAGGCTTGGCAAGTTAATGTCGCTGACGAAGCGGGCGTCGAAGCCGCTTTTAACGAAACCGTTGATGCATTCGGGCGCGTTGACAGCGTGTTCGCCAATGCCGGTATCGGCAAGCTGGCAGGCACGTTTGCCCATATGGATACACAAGCCTATCGCGATGTGCTGGCGGTCAATCTGGACGGCGTATTTTTCACCCTGCGCGCCGCGGCGCGCCACATGATAGCGCGCGCCGAAGCTGGCGATGCCGGCGGCTCGCTTGTCGGGGTTGCCAGCCTTGCCGCCATTGAGGGCGCGGCCCGCAACCAGCACTATGCCGCAACAAAAGGCGCGGTTGTCTCGATGATGAAGGGTATCGCCGTCGAACACGCAAAATATGGCGTGCGCGCCAATGCGATTTTACCGGGCTGGATCGCGACAGACATGACCGAAGGTGCACAAGACAGCGCTGCCTTCACCGACAAAGTAATCCCGCGTGTACCCGCACGCAGGTGGGGCGAGCCGGAGGATTTCGGCGGCGTAGCGGTCTATCTCACCAGCAACGCATCCGCCTATCACTCAGGTGACTTGTTTGTCATTGACGGTGGCTATTCGATTTTCTAGGCGTTCACGTCGATCACGATGCGCCCTCGTGTCTGACCGGCCAGAATTTTCTGACCCAGTTCGGGCAGATCCGACATTGATGCCGTGCTGGTCATGGCATCTAGCTTGGCGAAATCCAAGTCGGTTGCCAGGCGAGCCCACGCCTGCTCGCGCAAAGGCTTCGGTGCCATAACGCTATCGACACCGCGCAAAGTAACGCCGCGCAGAATAAACGGCATAACAGACGCTGGCAAATCCGGCCCCTGCGCCAAACCGCAAGCGGCCACGGTGCCGCCATAGCGGGTTTGCGAGATCGCGTTGGCAAGCGTATGACTGCCCACAGCGTCAACGACAGCGGCCCATTTTTCTTTGTCCAGTGGTCTGCCTTGCTCGGAAAGCTCGGCCCGGTCAATAATCCGCGACGCGCCAAGACCAGTCAGATAATCGGCTTCCTCAGAGCGTCCGGTAGAGGCAACGACCTGATAGCCAAGTTTCGCCAACAACGCGACAGCTACGCTGCCAACACCACCTGCCGCGCCGGTCACCAGAACTTCGCCCGCATCCGTGGGGGTGTCTGGTTCAATTGCCATCACGCATAGCATGGCGGTATAGCCCGCCGTGCCGATGGCCATCGCCCGCGCCGGTGATATGGCTTCGGGTCGCTTAACCAGCCAGTCGCCGTTCACGCGGGCTTTTTGGGCATAGCCTCCAAAATGGCCCTCGCCAACGCCCCAGCCATTCAAGATGACACTATCGCCGGCTTGATAATCGGCATGGTCGGAACGCTCGACAGTTCCAACGAAATCAATACCAGGGATCATCGGCCATGTGCGCACAACGGGTACCGCGCCCGTGAGGTCCAGACCGTCTTTGTAATTCAGCGTTGAATGCGACACAGCAACCGAGACATCGCCATCCATCAGCGCGTCTTCTGTTATATCAACAATCTCGTGGGACTGACCATCATCGGTTTTATTCAAGCGCAGAGCGCGGAAGCTATCGGACATGTGCGTGTTCTCCTTGGCAGGTAAAGTTAAACGAGTTTATATCTCAAAATTTACAGATCAAAAGCAATGGGCTGACCGGTTTCGGGCGTTTCCAAAATGGCGTCCCACATAACGCGCTGGCCGCGCACCATCGTGCCCACCGGCCAGCCATGAATAGTTTTGCCTGTGAAGGGCGACCAACCGCAGCGGCTGGCGAGCCAGTCTTCCTCTATAATACGGGTCGCGGCAAGATCAACAAAGGTAAGGTCGGCATGGTTGCCAATGGCAACCTCGCCTTTTTCACGCAGTCCAAACAATGACCGCGCCCGATAGCTTGTAAGATAAACAAGTTTTGCCAGCGATAATTTGCCCGCCGCCACATGGTCGAGCATTAATGGCAGTAAGGTCTGCACACCGGGCATGCCAGATGGGGAATGGGGATATGTGTCGGCTTTTTCTTCGCGCGTATGCGGCGCATGGTCCGAACCAATAACATCGACAATGCCCTGCTCGAGCGCTTTCCATAGGGCGGCGCGATGCCGGCTTTCACGAATGGGGGGGTTCATTTGGGCAAACGTGCCCAACGCCTGATACGCCTCCGGTGCCGCGAGCGTCAGGTGCTGCGGTGTGACTTCAACGGACGCGATATCGCGATTGGCGGCGAGAATCTGCATTTCCTCTTCGGTGCTGATATGCAGCACATGGATGTTTTTCCCGGCTTCGCGCGCCAATTTGACCAGACGCCGCGTACTGCTAATAGCGGCCTCGGCGTCGCGCCATACGGGGTGGGTTTCAACCTTGCCGGTTTCAGCTAGTTCGCGTCGTTCGCGCAGTCGAAATTCGTCTTCGCTGTGAAACGCAGCGCGCCGTCCGATAAACCTTAGAATATCCGCAACGCCGTCATCATCCGGCACCAACAGATTGCCGGTCGACGAACCCATAAAAACCTTCACGCCACACACGCCCGCCATTTTTTCTAGTTCTGGCAATTCAGCAGCGTTTTCGTGCGTGCCGCCAACATAAAATGCGAAATCGCAATGCATACGGTCGGTAGCCCGAGCCACTTTATCGCGCACGGCCTCCGGCGTCGTGGTTGGCGGCTTTGTGTTTGGCATTTCAAAAACACCCGTCACCCCGCCCATCACAGCGGCCAGCGACCCGGATTGCAGATCTTCTTTGTGCTCGATACCCGGCTCACGGAAATGAACTTGCGTATCGATAAACCCGGGTAAAATCGTGAGGCCGGTCGCATCGATATTTTCTTTACCCTGCGCCGCAGTCACATCCCCGATTGTTGCAATACGGCCATCAGTGATGCCGATGCCAGCCAGCTCGCTAGTCTCATGCGTTGCCAATGTGCCGTTTGTGATGGTGAGGTCATAAACTGGGTTAGTCATTTCAAAGCCCCTTTACCTTTGATTAGCAAATGGCAGAGCATTTGTCGTGGCTTTTGCATGCATTTCGCTCAAGATTTCGGCAAGCGTGGCGACATCCGTGCCAGCATGCAAATTATACGGCACTGCGGTTTCTTCTTCCCGGGCTTCCAGCCGGACAATATGACGAACCGCGGCGACCCACGCCATGCGAGCCGCCAGACGATCGGTTCCTACAAGCATGGTGGCGCGCCGCATCAGCGCGGCCCGTGCGCTAACCGATGCATCTTCGATTAAACTCACCTGCCCCGCCGGTAAATTTGCGGCAATATCCTGCATACCCTGATGCGCGCGTGCGGCCCCCATCACCACAAGGTGACCGCCGGCAAACGGCCCGTCATGGCCTAAAAGCCGCCAAGCAAGCTCCGCATAATCCCGCCCTGTCCAGCGTGCGCGATAACCCTCTTCCGGCGCAAAAACGACGACCGGCACATCATCTGGCAAATTTTCTGGCAGGGGCGATTCGACAGCGGGGTTCACCCATAAACACCCCGTCACCCGCCGGTTTGGTCGCACAGGGTCGGGCAAGGAATACAGATGTTCGGGCAGAAAAAAATAATACCGGTGTCGCGCCCATAAAAATGATCCGTAACGCCCTTTATATCCGTCGATCACGCGAAACCAATATTTGCCCATACACGCGCGCATGATGCGCAGCCAATCGCGAAAACCGCCAGCCTCACCGCGAATGTGCATTACCTTTTTCGCAGGAAGGTTTTCGAAAAATGCCGCGGTTTGTTTGGTCGCGTAAATGTGACAGACAAGTTTTTCATCATCTTTAAGGCAGCGCGCGAGAACCCCCGTCGAGATGAAAGCCGACAGCGGATTATCCGGCACAAAAAACAATAATTTACGGGCCATGTCCATTTCACCCTACAAAGCGGCTGGGCAACGCGCAATGCCCCTTGAAATTCACCTCTAAATAGGCACATCTAAGGCATGGCAATCTGGCACTCTATTCTTGAAAACAGGGCCGTCCTCAGCATTAAGGGTGCGGAACGGGCGGATTTTTTGCAAAACCTAATCACGCAAGACATCACCCGCTGCACACAAGATGCGCCACAAGCCGGGATTTTGCTGACACCGCAGGGCAAGCTGGCTTTCGATTTTCTCATCAAGATATCTGATGCCGGATATCTGCTTGATTGCGATAGCGCGATCGCAGAAGCGTTTTTGAAAAAACTATCCATGTATAAATTGCGCCGCGACATAGACATCACGCGCCATGATGCGGTGGTACGCGTCATTTGGTCGGATGAACCAAACGCAAAACTACCCCAACTTGAAGGATTTTTCCAAGATCCACGCCTAGCCCGCCTGGGCTTGCGGTCCATTGGCGACGCCCGAGCCGACCTGTCCGACATAAACGCGGCCAGTGCGCAAGCCTGGCATCATTTCCGCATGTCACTGGGCGTGCCTGAAGGCAGCACGGAAATGCCCGTCGGCACGGTTTTTCCGCTAGAGTTTGGATTTGGGTATTTACACGCCATCGACTTTCAAAAGGGCTGTTTTGTCGGCCAAGAAGTTACCTCGCGCGTGCACCGCAAGGGCAGTTTGCGCAAACACCTCCACCCGGCAAAATTCGGCACGCGCGTGCCGCCTGCTGGTACCCCTATCATGCATGACACGCGCACAGTCGGAGAGATTGTTGCCAGTCATGACAACCAAGCATTGATTTTGCTGCGTACGGATGCCCCCCACACCATGCTTCACGCAGACGGGGCACCGTTCACGCTGTTGCCTGGACTGTTTGGACCTGACAGCGCACCCGATGGTGGAGAAGCCTAGAAACAAGCATTTTTTTGCTTTTGAACGCTAGTTTTGTGCCGCAGACAGACTTAAAGTAATTCAAAGTGAATTTTTGGGGAGACAAGCATCATGATGAAGGTTCACATCACAGGCACCGGCCTGTTTACGCCCACCGAGTCCGTGTCGAATGAGGAATTGGTAGCGGCCTTCAATAGTTACGTCGAAAACTTCAATGCTGAAAACGCCGACGATATCGAAAATGGCAGCGTCGAGGCCCTCGCACCATCCAGTGTCGAATTTATCGAAAAAGCATCGGGCATTAAAAGCCGATTTGTGATGAACAAGTCGGGCATTATAGACCCCGCAACCATGTGCCCGCGTCTGCCCGAGCGTAGCAATGATGAACCATCAATACTGGCAGAGATGGCGGTTGCGGCAACGCACGAAGCCATGCAGCAGGCTGGGCTGGAAAGCAGCGATATTGATGCAGTTCTGGTTGCGTGTTCGAACCTGCAACGCGCCTATCCTGCCATTGCGGTCGAGGTGCAAGAATTGCTTGGCATTGATGGCTTTGGCTTCGATATGAATGTCGCGTGTTCGTCGGCTACATTTGGCATCCAAACCGCCTATGACATGATACGCTCAGGCAGCGCCGGTCGGGTGCTTGTCGTAAACCCCGAAATTTGCACTGGCCACCTTAATTTCCGCGACCGCGACAGCCACTTCATTTTTGGCGATGTGTGCACAGCTATAATTTTGGAAGGCGAGGATGTCGCCGGTGCTGGTCGCGGGTTTGAAATTCTGGACACGCGCCTTATCACCAAGTTTTCAAACAATATTCGCAATAATTTCGGTTTTTTGAACCGCACTGCTCCAGAAACAGTCGGCGCAAAAGATAAGTTGTTCGTGCAAGAAGGACGCAAAGTGTTCCGCGAAGTTGTACCGATGGTCGCCGAGTTAATTGAACAACATTTGAACGATAATAATTTGCAGGCCGATAATTTGCGGCGCATGTGGTTACATCAAGCAAATCGCGGCATGAATGATCTCATTGCCAAGAAAGTGCTGGGGCGTGAGCCGAGCGAGGAAGAACAGCCGACCGTGCTGGACGAATATGCCAATACCAGTTCAGCTGGATCGATCATCGCGTTTCACAAACACAAGGCCGATTTTGACCCGGGCGAACTTGGCGTAATTTGCAGCTTCGGCGCAGGTTATTCTGCTGGCAGCGTCATCGTGCGTCGTCTAGGCTGATCGGCACGCGTATGGGCGGGGCAAAATCTCAACGTTCCGCAAGGGCATGGCAGCGCATGTTGAGCGGTCGACGGCTCGACCTTTTGGACCCTTCACCACTTGATATTGAGTTGGACGACATCGCTCATGGGCTTGCTCGCGTCATGCGCTGGAACGGGCAAACTAAAGGCGCGCAGGGGTTTTCGGTAGCCCAGCATAGCCTGCTCGTCGAGCGACTATGCGTGCATTGGCGCCCGGGTTGGCCCGATGCATACAGGCTGGCAGCCCTTCTTCACGATGCCCCCGAATATGTTATTGGCGATTTGATCAGCCCTTTCAAAGCAGCGATTGGCGCGGATTATAAGCAGCTCGAAGCGCGCCTTCTCGCGGCGATCTACATGCGCTTTTCCGTACCGGTGCAATTGCCGGCCCAGATCGAGAGCACCATCAAACGCGCTGACATTGCAGCGGCCTATCTGGAAGCAATTCAGCTTGCCGGATTTGACGAGGATGAAGCGCGAAAAATTTTCGGCAAACCCCGCGACCTACCGCGCCTAGTTTTAAGGGGACTGCCGCCCGACGACGCCGCCGCGCGATTGCGCGATCAGGTAAACAAATATCTTCGGCGCTTGGCAAAAGCGCGCGCGTAGATAATAGTAACACCATGCAACACATACCGGCGGGTGAGCCGCAAATTCTCATTGACCTCAGCACAGCAATTATCGGCACCGATGCCGGCATATTTCAGTGTCGGCTGGTGGAAGACGCCACCGACACCCAGCCGGGGCGTCTGCCGTTTGGCCCATTTGTGCCCGACCAGCACCGCACGATGGAAATTGGCCTGCGCCAATGGGTCGGTGAGCAGGTCGGGGTCGCACTGGGCCATGTCGAGCAGCTTTACACATTTGCCGATAGGGGCCGCCAGAACACCACGCCGGGCGCGCCGCATGTGGTGTCGGTCGGCTATTTGGCGCTGACAAATCAGACCGGGCGACAAACTCGAGCTTGGCGCGATATATACAGCTTTTTTCCATGGGAAGACTGGCGTGAGGGCGAACCGTCCATGCTGGCCGACATCATTTATCCCGCCCTTGATAGCTGGCTGGCGCAACATTCCGAACGCCGCGAAAGCGCGCGCCTCGCCTTCGGGCGCGATGGCCTTGCATGGGGGGAAGAATATGTGCTGGAGCGCTATGAACTGCTTTACGAGGCCGGGCTGGTTGCCGAAGCCTTCGCCGATGGCCGCGAAAATGCCGCGCCGACACCGGCCGTGCCCGGCGAACCATTGCAGTTGGACCATCGGCGGATTTTGGCAACCGCCGTTGGCCGTTTGCGTGCAAAATTAAAATACCGACCCGTGATTTTCGACCTGATGCCACTGACCTTTACGCTGACGCAATTACAGCACACGGCGGAAACGGTTCTGGGGGTTGGGCTGCATAAGCAGAATTTTCGCCGCCTGGTCGAAAAATCAGGCTTTGTGGAAGCTACTGGAAAAATGTCCAAATCGCGGGGCCGACCGGCAGAATTATTCCGTTTTCGCCACCAGGAACGCTCCGAGCGCCCGCTTGCCGGCTTGCGCGTTTCGCCCGGCCGTCTGCGCCCGTCAGACCCATCGCCCTAGGCGCGGCAATCTGTCCGCAGACGGATTCGATAAGCCATGACGTTTTGACCTTGCTTTTGTGTTGTGAAACCCCATATCCTTAATATGATATTATACTCAATTTGAGCATAAATGGGCGGAACACAGATGTTTACACCAAGCCAAGACCTCATCGAGGCAGGCACCACCAGCATAGCGGGATTGACGGGCGCGCGGATCCTCGAAGAAATGGACATCAGCTATAGCCCGGGCCTTGCCAGCGATTTGGCGCCATTATACGAGCGCGTCGCCACGGTGATCCCGTCGGTCGAATGGCCGTTTTTTGCGCCATATATCAAGGCCATTAACGAATTGAAGCGCGACAAAAATGCCGTGATTTTGGCGCATAATTACCAGACACCGGAAATCTTCCACTGCATTGCCGATGTTGTTGGCGACAGTTTGCAACTCGCGCGCGAAGCCGCGCGCGCTGAAGGCGACATAATCGTGCAATGCGGCGTCCACTTCATGGCGGAAACCTCAAAACTTCTAAACCCCGACAAAACCGTTCTGATCCCCGATATGGGCGCGGGGTGTTCGCTGGCGGAATCGATCACGGGTGCCGATGTGCGCGCGCTGCGCGAAGCCTATCCCGGCGTACCGATTGTAACCTATGTCAACACCTCTGCCGCCGTGAAAGCCGAGAGCGATGTTTGCTGCACATCGTCCAATGCCAAAAAAATCGTCGAAGCGATGGGCACTGACAAGGTGTTGTGTATTCCCGACGAGTTTTTGGCGCAAAATATTGCTCAAGAAACAAATGTCGAAGTCATTGCGTGGAAGGGCCGGTGCGAGGTGCATGAGCAGTTTACGGCAGATGAATTGCGCCAATATCGCGCGGATGATCCGGGGCTCAAAATTATCGCGCATCCCGAATGTGCGCCGAGCGTGCTGGGCGAATCTGATTTTTCCGGCTCCACCTCAGCAATGATTAAATGGGTCAGTGACAACCAGCCCGAGCGCGTGCTGATGGTGACCGAATGTTCGATGAGCGACAATATTGCGGTTGAAAACCCCAATGTAAATTTCGTGCGCCCGTGCAATTTGTGCCCGCATATGAAGCAGATCACCCTGCCAAAAGTTCTCGAAGCCTTGGTGTTTGAGCGCGAGGCCATTGAGGTGGACGCCGATGTCGCCGCGCGCGCGCGGGCAAGCGTTGAGCGCATGATCGAATTAAGCTCGTGATAACCGCATGACATCCCCAACCGCGAATATTTTAGATGCCGGCGATGTGCTGATTATCGGTGCAGGGCTGGCAGGCCTGTTCACCGCGCTCAAGCTCGCGCCGCGCCAAGTCACCGTGTTGACCGGCGGCAAACGCAGCAAAAGCGCCGCCAGTAACTGGGCCCAAGGCGGCATTGCCGCGGCACTGGCCCCGGGCGACAGCGTTGACGCCCATGCCCAAGACACATGCACCGCCGGAGCCGGACTGGTTGATCCAGCGATTGCGCGCCTTGTCACCAGCGAGGCGGGCGAACGTATAAGCGACCTTGAAAGTTTCGGCGTGCGCTTTGATTGCGACGAAGCAGGCGGTTATATTTTTGGCCGCGAAGCCGCGCATAGCCACAATCGCATTTTGAGCATTTATGGCGACCGCACGGGCCGCGAAATCATGACGGCGCTGCACGCGCGCGCCGCTGCCACCCCGTCGATTGATTTTCTGGAGGGATATGCGGCTTATGAACTGGCGGTCGAAGACGGGCGCGTGGTCGGTGTGTTTTCGCGTCCCGCCAGCCAGAGCAGTCAGGCCGGCCCGATCCTCATTCGCGCGCGCGCCACGGTGATTGCCACTGGCGGCGCCGGCCATCTTTATGCCGTGACGACAAATCCCGCCTCGGCAAATGGCGAGGCGCTGGCCATGGCGGCACGCGCGGGCGCACAAATCAGCGATGGCGAATTCGTGCAGTTTCATCCGACCGCGCTGACAGGCATGGGCGATCCGGCACCGCTGGCGACCGAGGCGTTGCGCGGCGCAGGCGCATATCTGGTCGATGCGACGGGTCATCGTTTCATGCGCGACATTCACCCCGATGGCGATCTCGCACCTCGCGATGTGGTGGCGCGCGGTGTTTTTGATGCGCGCCAGCGCACCGGCTTTGCCGGACTGTGCTTGCACGGGACAAATGCGGGCGATCTGGCCGAAAATCTCGCCCAGCGCTTCCCGACCATTTACGCCACCTGCGTAAAGCACAAAATCGACCCAACGCGCACGCCCCTGCCCGTCGCACCTGCCGCGCATTTTCACATGGGCGGCATTCGCACAGAAAACCATGGTCGCAGCAGCTTGCCGGGCCTGTGGGCGTGCGGCGAAGCCGCTTCAACCGGCGCGCATGGCGCCAACCGGCTTGCCAGCAATTCATTGCTGGAGGCGATTGTTTTCGGCGCGCGCATCGCTGAGGACATTAATAATATCGTGCCCTTGTCAAGCACGGCGCGCCCGGCGCCGCCGCAAACGCGCATTGACGACGAGATGCAAATTCATGCGCCGATCACGAGCCGCGTGCGCGCGCTTATGAGCACGCATGTCGGCGTGCAACGCTCGCGCGACGGCCTGACACAGGCCCTCGGTGAACTCGTGCAGTTGGAGCGCGCCACGCAAGCGCTTGCCCCATTCGCAAATATGGTGCTGGCAGCTCAATTCATTGCCTTTGCCGCCTTGCATCGTTGCGAAAGCCGTGGCGGTCATTTTCGTACCGACTTCCCGTACACTGAACAACGCGGCAAACGCAACCCGATTACATTGGCAGATTTGCGCGCCGGGCTGAACAATCTGCCGCAACCGCCCAGCGCGGCTCATGACATTACGGCAATTTCGCCTAATGGGTCGCTCCATGCCTGATTTACAACCCTTGCCGGCACCTATGATATGCGACCTCGTCAACGCTGCCCTGTCGGAAGATTGGGGACGGTTGGGCGACATTACCTCGGCTGCGGTCATCGACACGAACGCGACCGCGCGCGGCATTATTCGCGCGCGCGAAGCCGGCGTGCTTGCGGGCATTGGTTTTGCCAAAACCGCTTTCGCATTGGCCGATGAACATCTCTTGGCCGAGATACAGCTCGGCGATGGTGAAAATCTAGCCGCCGGCACACAGGTGATGACGATTACCGGCCCCGCCATTGCCTTATTGGGCGCAGAACGTGTGGCGCTCAATTTTTTGGGTCACATGTCCGGCATTGCCACGCAAACCGCACAACTGAGCGCGCTGGTTGCCCACACCCGCGCACGCATTTGTGATACGCGCAAAACGACGCCGGGCCTGCGCGCGGTTGAAAAATATGCTGTGCGCGCGGGCGGGGGTGTCAATCATCGCTTCGGTCTTGATGATGCTATTTTGATTAAAGACAACCACATTGCCGTGGCGGGCGGGGTCACGGCTGCGATTTCTCGGGCGCAAGCAAAGGTCGGCCACATGATGCGTATTGAGGTGGAAGTTGACACGCTCGACCAACTCGACGAGGCGCTCGCGGCCGGGGCTGATATTGTGCTGCTCGACAATATGCCCCCCGAAATGCTGAAGGAAGCTGTGGCGCGCATTGACGGGCGCGCGGTTAGCGAGGCTTCAGGGCGGGTCGATGCCGCGACGGTAGAAGCGATTGCCGAGGCTGGCGTGGATTATATTTCCGTGGGACGGATTACCCACTCCGCGCCCTGCCTCGACCTCGGCCTCGATATTGAATTTATCTAAAAGTCGGCACTCGCGCGGTCGGTATAGAAAATATGCCGCCCGATCTTCGTCAAACGCACCATGCTCTGGTTCCAATAGGGGTCGACATAATCGGCGTGGTAATGCGTCGCGCGCGCGGTTGACGGATGAGCACGAAAATCGATCAGCTTGTTGCCGGCCAGCCGCATGGCGCGCTGCCACAGCCGTCGGTTCTGCGCCTGATCGGACAAGCCGTCACAGGCAAATGAGAACTGGCATTTATGCCGCCGATATTCGCCCTGAAACACCACCCCGCATATGGTTGAGGGATACCGCGCGTCCAATGCGCGGTTGATGACCACATCGGCAACCGCGGCCCAGCCGGATAAAGGCTCAGAGCGCGCCTCGAAATAAATCGCTTGGGCCAGACAGCGTTGCGATTCAAAAAGCGTTTCTTGTTTGGTGATGACTTGCGTGCCGCGCAACAGGCTTTCCACCCGCCCACGATCGGTCACATGGGTCAGCGGCCGATCAGCCTCGGGAACGAACCATCCGGCCGTGCGATTGTCGGCCCGCGAGCCCAAATCGCCGGAAAACTCGCTCGAAATTGCTGCGACCAGGAAAAGCCCCGCGCATGCCATAACCAACCTGGCGCGCACGCCAACTGTTTCTTTCAGGTTTAGCCAAACAATTAATTTTAACAAAACTGCCCTCCAAATTTCTACTCGAACAGGAGACTTTGTCGCAAAAACTTCATAATAATCGGTAAATGTATAGAGTGATTTGCATTGGCGACCAAGCAAATCCCAAAAATATTTCCGTTTAGAAAAATATTATCCAGAACGCGGTTTTTTTACCGCGCGCCGCGCTGACGCAACAAATTTGCGCGCGCCGCCGCCAGCCGCGCAATCGGCACGCGAAACGGCGAGCAGG
>DKNW01000013.1 GCA_002469805.1 Rhodobiaceae bacterium UBA7378 | reverse complement strand
CTGAAGAAAACAGACAAAAAAATGTGGAAAAAGCTGACACGCACCGTTCGTGATGACGGCGCATGGATTGATGCAGGCGAAAATGACAACCTGATGGTGTCAAAACTTGTTGCCAATCCTGATGCTGTTGGTGTTTTCGGTTACAGCTTCCTGGATCAGAACTCTGACAAAATCAAAGGCGCTGTCGTTAACGGCATACAGCCGACTTTCGATAACATCGCCGGTGGTAAGTACAAAATCTCGCGCTCGTTGTATTTCTACATCAAGCACGCGCACGTTGGCACGGTTCCCGGTATTCAGGAATTCGTGGCAGAATTTACCAGCGAAAAAGCCTATGGCGAAGAAGGGTATCTGGTTCCTAAAGGCCTGATCCCGCTGCCGAAAGCTGATCGCGAAGCACAGCGTAAGAACTCTTCGTCCCTGACGAAGTTGGCACTTTAATTTGACTTTCGATGGGCCGGCCTTTACGGGTCGGCCCATTATTTTTGGAGATGCGCCTTGTCCCTGACATTTTTGTCCATTTCTATTCTCGTACTTGGCGCCTACTCCTTTCTCTTTGGCCGTCGGCGTGTTCGCCGCCTCAGCGCTCAAATTGACATCAAACAACACTCTCTTGACGGCTATCACGGTGCCTTTGTCATGGCGTGCGTGGTTTTACCGGCTTTTTCTTTTGCCGTACTGTGGTCGGGTTTTGCGCCCCTGATTATCAATGATTGGCTGCGCGAATTTATCGCTGCGGGTTCTAGCGCGCTTACCAATGCTGAAGTTAATGTTCTGGTTTCCAAGGCCAAGGCTTTGCAAGCTGGCTTTATTAACGAGCGGTTTGTCGGGCCCAATACGGTGGAAGCCGCCGACTATTTCTCCGGGCTTTTAGAAATGTCATCCTATCTGCGCGCCATTGGCACGCTCGCGCTGGCGTTGGTCGGATTTTATTTCTCTCAGAAATTAATCGCGCCAAGGTTCGCTGCGCGCCAACGGGTCGAAAACATCGCCATTTGGGTCATGATCGGGGCCTCGGCCGTTGCGATCCTGACTACCATTGGCATTATCTTTTCGTTGATTTTTGAAACCTATATGTTCTTCCAGCAAGTGCCCGTACTTGATTTCCTTTTCGGGCTGCACTGGTCGCCGCAAATCGCCATTCGTGAAGACCAAGCAGCCAATCCGGGCGAGTTTGGTATGATCCCGCTTTTTGCAGGCACGCTGCTCATCACCTTTATCGCCATGCTTGTGGCCGTGCCAGTTGGCCTGATGGCGGCTGTCTATCTGTCCGAATATGCCACCCATCGTTTGCGTAATTTTGCCAAGCCGACCATTGAGGTGCTGGCGGGTATCCCTACGGTGGTTTACGGGTTTTTCGCCGCGCTGGTGGTTGCCCCGCTGCTGCGAAATAGTGGCGCGGATGTTGGGCTGGTTCTGTCTTCCGAGTCCGCGCTAGCCGCTGGCATTGTCATGGGCACAATGCTGATACCTTTTATTTCCTCACTCTCCGATGATGTCATCAATGCCGTGCCGCAAAGTCTGCGCGACGGCGCGTCGGCGCTGGGGGCAACGAAATCGGAAACCATCAAGCAGGTTGTGCTGCCAGCCGCTTTGCCGGGCATTGTCAGCGCCGTGCTGCTTGCCATTTCGCGTGCCATTGGCGAGACAATGATTGTTGTGATGGCCGCAGGCATCGCCGCCAATCTAACCGCCAATCCGTTTGAAAGCGTGACCACGGTCACCGTGCAAATAGTGGTTCTTTTGATCGGCGATCAGGAGTTCGACAGCGCCAAAACGCTTGCCGCCTTTGCGCTTGGTCTTGTCCTTTTCTTCCTCACGCTGATACTCAATGTTGTCGCATTGCGTATCGTCAATAAATACCGAGAGCAATATGACTGATACATCCACCAGCATGTCGGTTTCTGCCGCGTTGAAAAGTCCGGAAAGCGCCGCTCGGCTCAAAGCCAGATACCGCGCCGAAAGGCGTTTCAGATTTTACGGGCGCGCCGCGATTGGCATTGCTGCTGGCATTTTGATCTTTCTGCTGTCGTCAATCGTCTATAATTCCATTCCGGCTTTCACGCAAAATTTTGTCGACTTGGATATTGAACTTGCCCAAGACAAGATCGATCCAAATTTCTCTTACGACACCGCAATAATCGCCAGCGCAGATTGGCAAGGCCTGATCAAAGCATCGCTGCGGCGTGATTTTCCGGAAGTGAACGCGCGTGCCGATAAGCGCGAATTATACGATTTGGTTTCGTCCGGTGCGGGCGACTGGGTACGCGATTTCGTGCTCGATAATCCGCAATCTATCGGCGGCGTCGTGCGGATTGCCGTGCCGACATCGGATGATATCGACCTGCTGATCAAGGGGCTGATCGACCGCACACTGCCCGAAAGCGACCGGTTGGTGTCTAATAAGGAGCTTGTCTGGCTCGACCATTATACCGCCCAGGACCGTGTGAACGCGCAATTTGCCTGGACGCTGTTTACTGCCGGTGACAGCCGCGAACCTGAAATGGCGGGTCTGAGTGGAGCCTTTATCGGGTCGCTGCTGACCATTTTGGTGACGCTGGCGATCAGTTTTCCGATTGGAGTCATGGCGGCCATATATCTTGAAGAGCTTGCCCCGAAAAACCGCATCACCAGCATCATCGAAGTCAATATCAACAATCTCGCGGCAGTGCCGTCGATTGTGTTCGGGCTGCTGGGTCTCGCTGTGTTTATCAGTTTCTTTCAACTGCCACGCTCGGCTCCGCTGGTCGGCGGGCTGGTCTTGTCGCTGATGACGCTGCCGACCATTATCATTGCGACACGCGCCTCGCTTGCCTCGATCCCGCCCTCGATCCGCGAAGCTGCGTTGGGCATCGGCGCGTCTCGCTTGCAGGTTATTTTCCACCATGTATTGCCGCTGGCAATGCCGGGTATTCTGACCGGAACAATTATCGGGCTTGCTCAGGCTGCTGGAGAAACTGCGCCGCTTTTGATGATCGGCATGATGGCGTTTATCGTCGACACGCCGACCGACATCACCTCCAAAGCGACGGTTTTGCCCGCGCAAATATATATGTGGGCCAACAATCCCGAACGAGCGTTTCTACCCAAAACCAGTGCCGCGATTGTTGTGTTGTTGGTGTTTTTGCTGTCGGTAAATGCCACGGCAATTTATTTCCGCAAAAAATTTGAAAAGAGATGGTAACGATGACCGAAACAAACCGGCCGAAAATCCGGGCCCAGCATGTCGAAGTTCATTATGGCGATGCACGAGCCTTGCACGGTATTGATCTTGATATCCACGCCCATGAGGTGACCTCGCTCATCGGGCCATCGGGGTGTGGGAAATCGACATTCTTACGTTGTATTAACCGGATGAATGATGTGATTGATGGGTGCCGTGTTAACGGTGCGATGTTTATCGATAACGAAGACATTTATGGCGACCATATGGATGTCGTAGAATTGCGCGCGCGCGTCGGCATGGTTTTTCAAAAACCTAACCCGTTTCCCAAATCAATTTATGATAATGTTGCGTACGGTCCGCGCATTCACGGGCTGGCGCAAAATAAGGATGCGCTTGACAATATGGTCGAGACTAGCCTGAAGCGGGCCGGTCTTTGGCAAGAAGTGCGCGACCGCTTGCACGAGAGCGGTTCCAGCCTGTCGGGCGGGCAACAGCAACGCTTGTGCATAGCGCGTGCCATAGCAGTAAATCCCGATGTCGTGTTGATGGATGAGCCATGCTCGGCACTTGACCCCATCGCCACAGCGGTCATCGAGGAACTGATCGAAGAAATACGTTCCGAGTACACGATTGTCATCGTGACCCATTCGATGCAACAGGCGGCGAGGGTATCTCAGAAAACCGCGTATTTCCACCTCGGAAATATTGTTGAAGTTGGTGATACGGATCAAATTTTTACCAAGCCCGGCAACAAACAGACTGAGGCTTATATAACCGGGCGCATAGGATAGGACATGAAATCAGGACATATCGTTGCATCATTCGATGATGATCTCTCAGAACTAAATCAGATGTTGGCGCAACTTGGCGGACTAGCAGAAACACAGTTCGCCAATGCAATCGATGCATTGGAGCGTCGCGATAATCGAAATATCGACGCGATTGTTCAGGGAGACAAACAGCTGGATGAGCTGGAGTACGAACTTAATGAACGGGCGCTTGAGATAATCGCGCTGCGTTCACCGGTCGCTGCGGATTTGCGTCGGGTCGTGGTTACGCTCAAAGTCGCCAGCATATTAGAGCGCATTGGTGACTATGCCAAAAATATGGCCAAGCGCAGCCGCGTTATCATTGAGCATGAAAATAGCAAAAGCGAAAATGTCAGCGTGGCACGCATGGCTGCGCTGGTTCAGCAAATGCTCAATCAGGTGCTGGATGCCTATGCGTCAAACGACTCCGATTTAGCGATGGATGTCTGGGACCGTGATACCGAAGTCGACCGCATGCACACCAGCCTGTTCCGCGAAATGCTGGCGCGTATGTCTGAAAATCCGGAACAGGTTTCGGCCAGTTCGCATTTGCTTTTTATCGCAAAGAATATTGAGCGCATTGGTGACCACACGACCGGTATTGCCGAGCAGATATTCTTTTTGGCGAATGGTCAATTTCCCGACGATGAACGCCCTAAGGCCGATAAATCTAGTGTCAGCGGGCTGGATCAAATCTAATACGCTTCGAGGTATGACATGACGGCAAAAATTCTCTTAGTAGATGATGAACCCGCCCAGCTGGAGCTGCTTCGCTACAATTTGGAGAAAGCGGGATTTGAGACGATTCAAGCGGAAAATGGTCGAGACGCGATTTTGCTAACCGAAGAGCATGAACCCGACATGGTGGTTCTGGATTGGATGATGCCCGAGGCATCAGGTATCGATGTATGCCGCGAATTGCGGGCGCGGGCGGAAACGCGGCTCCTGCCAATTTTGATGGTAAGCGCACGCGGCGAGGAGGGCGATCGGTCGCTTGGCTTGGATTCCGGAGCAGATGATTATGTCGCCAAACCATTTTCGCCGCGCGAACTCGTGGCGCGGGTCAAAGCATTATTGCGCCGGGCACGCCCGTCTCTGTTGCAAGATGTATTGGAATTTCACGGGTTGACGCTTAACCCTGAAACCATGCGTGTGGAGCGTGAAGGTGATCTCATTCATCTGGGTGCAAAGGAATTTCGCCTTTTGAGCGTTCTGATCGAACGTCCTGAACGCGTGTTCAGCCGCGAACAATTACTGGATATGGTCTGGGGACATGGCGTATATGTGGAGGAACGTACAGTTGATGTGCATATGAGTAGGCTTCGCCGTGCGCTTAACCGGCGCGCAGATGGCGCGGAAAACCGGGCCGATATTATTCGTACTGTGCGCGGAACGGGATATTCGTTAAGCCGTCCGGTAAATTAGTAAGGGGGCGGTAATGCTCCAAGGGAGAAAGACCGATGACTAAAACTGTAGATTTCATTTTTGATTTCGCTAGCCCGAACGCCTATCTGGTGCACAATGCTATTCCTGAAATTGAACAGCGTACAGGTGCGAAGTTTATTTATAAGCCCTGCCTGCTTGGTGGCATTTTCAAGGCGACGAATAATCAGGCACCGATGATTGCTTTTGGCGATATTCCGGCGAAAATGGCATATGACGGGCTAGAAATGGAGCGCTTCATTGCGCGGCATAATCTGACCAATTTCAAGATGAACCCAAATTTCCCAATTATCACGCTACAACTTATGCGCGCGGCTACTGCCGCCGAAGCCGACGGCTATCTTATGGATTTCATCAGCGCCATGTTGCCTTGCATGTGGGAAAAGGGCCTGAAAATGGACGATCCGGATGTTATACGCACGGCCTTTACCGATGCCGGGTTTGATGCCGACAAACTGTTTGAACAAATGGCCAGTGATGAGATTAAAGGCCAGCTTGTCGCCAATACGCAAGCTGCCGTCGATCGCGGTGCTTTCGGTATTCCGACATTTTTTGTCGGTGACGAAATGTTTTTCGGCAAGGAGCGCCTTGGACAGGTCGAAGAACTTTTGCAGGCCTAGCTGATCGGCGATCCTTCGATTGTGATGCGGTGCATTTCGCGCCGCGTGCCGTGATAATCATTCAACGCATAATGCCACGTGCACCGATTGTCCCAAAATGCGATGGAGCCCGGTGCCCATTGGAAACGGGTAGTGTGTTCTAGCTGGGAGGCGTGCGCGTAAAGATAGTCCAGCAAGGGCTGGCTTTCCGCCGTGGTCCAGCCTTCAAAATGCAGGGTAAAGGCCGGGTTGACGTAAAGCGCCTTGCGGCCACTTTCCGGGTGCGTGATAACCACCGGATGCACGGCGTCTTGCGTTGCATCTTCGGCGTTGGAAAACCGATCTTTCATGGTTTCGCGGTAATTTGATTGCTCACCAAAAACATGGCGGCTCGAATGCACGGCCTTCATGCCTTCTAGTGTCTGTTTCATGCCGTCAGATAGCGTGTCATAGGCTTTGTACATGCACGCAAAAAGCGTGTCGCCACCAACCGGCGGTGTTTCGCGCGCAATCAATATAGAGCCAAGTGCGGGCACGTGGTCGTAGGAATGATCTGTGTGCCAACCACCACCGATATTCACAATTTGGTCGGGTTCTTTGGTTACGGTGGCAATCTGGTCATACCCATCAAGGCGCGGGAAAAATCGATTTATGTTGATATCGCCCCAGCGTTGGGCAAAGGCAATATGCTCATCAGGGGTGATATCCTGATCGCGCAGAAAAATAAGCCCATGCGTCACAAACGCGTCGCGCAATGTTTCAAATGCGCTATCGCTTAGACCTTGTTTGATATCGACATTATGTATTTCCACGCCAACACCGCCCGATACTGGTCCAACTTCAATATTCACTATGAGCCCCTCCAAACTTGTATTGAGAGATTAAGCCGAACGCTGTGGATGTTTCAAGTCAGAAGCGTGCCTCATGTTACCGGAATGTAAGCCGCGTGATGGTGGACCACATTTGCCCGATTTGGCGACTTATGTGGTAATTTTGTGCCCAAATATGTGCTATCCATAAGTCTTGCCGTGTGATTCGCCGACGTACAAAAAGGCGTTGTTGCGTTGGTTCGAACGGTCTTGGATGGAGTATAGGCCGGGATGAGCAGAGTAGAAGCGTTCCTAGGCAATGCGGTGCAGATGGCGGGGCCTTTATTCCGTCTTCAAAAGCGCATTGTCGCTGTAAAATTGCACCCCGATGCTGTTTCCGTGCTGCAGTTGCATGCCGACGTGGAAAAATCGCATCTGGAGCGCATCGTTACTTGGTCGCTTGAAAACGATATTGGGCGGCAACCCGTTCACGAAAATTACCGCTTTCTGGTCGATCAGATCACCGCCGCCGCAGGTGAGGCGGGTATTGACGGTGTCGACGCCGGTATTTCTGTGCCCGCCAATTTATTCGACACGCGCGTGCTGACACTACCATATTTCAGCGAAGATGACCTTATCGCCGAAGCTCAAGAGCCAGAGTTCTGGGAAGAGTTCGATCCGGAATTGACAGGGCTGGAAGGTCGTATCGTCAAATTTCAGCAAATTTATGCCAATGAAAACGAAGATCGAAGCGTGATTTTGTTTTCATCGATCCCCGAGCCCGAATTGGCGCGCTATCGCGGTGTCTTGCTCGACAGCAATCTACTGCCGGTTTTCATTGAGAACGAGCTATTTTCGTTGGTGAACGGCATTTACAGCCGCCTGCCGCCGGAAGATCTTTTCAAGCCATTTTGTGTTTTTCACCTGTGCCCGGGCAGCAGCATGGTGGTCGGGTATACACGCGGCCAGCTATGCATGCAGAAAGTCGATATTTCGGAATTTGACGAAGCGCTGTTGCTTGAGCTGGAAGAAGTGGACGAGGTGAGCGGCGATTTCTGGGACGAGGTCGGCATCCGCATAAGCGAGCAGGTCAAACAGGCCATTGCCTATATGGTGGAAGAACAGCAATTTCCAACCCCGGAAAGGGTGTTTCTGGTTTCTGAACACAAGCTGCTCGATAACACGCTTGCCTTGCTTGACGGGCGGTTTGATGCTGCCCCTATTGTGCCGTTCGACGCGCTGGAAAATGTCGGCATGCCGCCCGCTCACACAAAATATGTAGATTATTTCCAAAACGAAACCGTGTTCACCTCGGCACTCGGGCTTGCGACCCAAGGGCTGAATGTCGAAGGTAAAGCGGATGGCTCCCAGCACCGCAAGCTGATCTCGATGAATTTTCTGGACGCTGCCCCGACCATCCGTCGCAACCGGCAGCTGGCGGCCGTGAACCGCATTTTGTCAGCGTGTATCATTGCCATTATGGTGCTATCTGGCGGTATTTTAGGGTTCAATACCGTGCCGACATTTCTTGATACTCGCGCGGCGAGCCAGCAATATGACGCGGCGCGCGCGGCGGCGAACACGCAGAGTTTGCGTCGTAAAATTAACGAGAAAAAACTCGCTGAGATTAACGCGGCCAACGCCAAAGTGCAGTCCACGGTCGTCAACAAAAGTTTCACTCTTTTTTTGGAAAGCCTGCCATCTCTCATTCCCGCTGAGGCCGAATTGCAAGAGTTGTCCATGAAGGAAGATGGCACGGTCATGCTGACAGGTCTGGCGACCAGCAATAGCATTATCAACAATATTAAGAAAAATTTTAAGGACCAAAAATTTACCCGTAGAGATCCGAAAGTCACCACCCAGCGCGATGGCGATTTGTGGAATTTCTCAATTTCAGCCAACTTGTTGCGGGTGAACTAATGGCGCGAAACGCAGTATCCGATGATATCGAAAAACTCGGGCTGTCGCCTGACGCAGCCGCATTGCTGGCCGATATTCTTGCCGAAAATTCGCCACCCGTGCCCATGGCCGCGAACGACGCAAAAGCATACGCAGAGCCGGCGGTGGGTGATGGGGAGCCGCTTGCAGCGCCTGCCGCGCTGGCGCCGGTTGCCGACCCAACGGTCGACGCTTTTACCGATATGCTCAACCAGCTCGGCGTTGACGATGCGGATGTTGATGCGTTGGATGTCGACGAGATCGGTGCTGACGAGATCGATATCGACGGGTTAGATGTCGACGGGTTAGATGTCGACGGGTTGGATGTCGATCAAATTGACGGTGAAGAAACTGAAGCGGCGATGATATCTGCACCCAACAGTGC
>DKNW01000055.1 GCA_002469805.1 Rhodobiaceae bacterium UBA7378 | reverse complement strand
CGATGGGGTTGGAAGGTGCCGTGCGGCTCGGCTACAGCAAAGAGCTTGAACAGACCGGGCCCGAAGGCAGCGAAAAGCGCGAGGCGCTTTTCAACAAACTTCTGTCAGCCATGTATGAAAGCGGCAAAGCACTTAATGTTGCCATGTATCATGAAATAGATGCCGTGATCGACCCGCGCGACACGCGCAAATGGATCACGAGCGGCATACGCGCCATGCCAACCGGCAAAAAAGGCGGCAAAGGAAAACGCCCCTTTATCGACACATGGTAGTAATCGTCAGCCGCAGGCCACACTGCCTTTGGCAATGAGCGTGTCAATATCTTCGCTGCTATATCCCAGCGTTTCCAAAATGCTGCGACTGTGTTCACCGAGCGCGGGCGAGGGCGCCGCTTGCGAGGGGTTTTCGCCGGCAAATTTGGCTGGCGGGCGCGGAACCGTTAGCGCGCCATGCAGGCGTGTTTCATAGGTTTCCAACGCCTCAATCGCTTCAATTTGCGGATGGGTTTTGAGGTCATCGCGCGCAATGCACGGCGCACAGGGCACATCGGCCGCCGTCAAAATTTCCAATGCTTCGGCGACGCTAAGGTCCGTGCGCGGTTCTTTCAAAACTGCCATGACGTGATCCATGTGCATCAAGCGCCCACCCATGGAATTGAAGCGTGCGTCTTCCAAAAGTTCGGGATAACCGAGCATCGGTAATATCGCGTTCCAGTGATGGTCTTGCAGCGGTGCCAGCGCGACAGACCCGTCGCGCAAATCGAGTGTCTGGTAATATTCAGACATGGGCGGCATGTCAATAACACCATCCGTGTCTTCAATGGTTTTGTGCATCATGCCATCAGGCCACATAAAGGCGAGGCTGGCTTGCAGCATGGAAATATCAATGTGCTGCCCCTTGCCGGTCGAGGCGCGCGCCAGCAGGGCGGCGGTGGTGGCTTGCGCCACAGTATAGGCGGTAATCTTGTCGCATATCAGTGTGTTGATGTATTTCATTTCGCTGTCGCGGCCTTGCATGGAGGTGAGGCCCGACAAGCCCTGAATAACATGGTCATAGGCCGCATTGCCCGACATTGGGCCGGTGGTGCCAAAGCCTGAAACGCCCAGATATATGAGCCGCTCATTGGCAGCGCGCAGCGTGTCGCTGCCCAGCCCCAGCTTGTCCATGACGCCGGGGCGGTAATTATGCAGCAGCACATCGGCATCCGCCGCAAGGCGTTTCACAGCGTCGCGCCCGGCTTGCGTTTTCAAATCAATCGCCAACGACCGCTTGCCGCGATTGCAGTTATGAAAAAAAGCCGAGACGCCGTTTTTTTGCGTGCCGATCAGACGCCCCGGATCGCCGATCACGGGCGGCTCGACCTTAATGACCTCTGCGCCTTGCGCGCTCAACATCATGGCCGCCACCGCGCAGGTGATCATGGTAGACAATTCAATAATTTTCACGCCGGCCAGCGGTTGCTGCGCGCTCGGTTGTGCCGATGCACTCATGGTAATACCCCCCTAAACAGAAAAAAAGGCTACAATCCCATTTGCCGAACTGTCAAATCGCGCATGATTTCCTGCGAACCGCCGCCAATCGCCTGAACCTTGACCTCACGATAGATGCGTTCCACCGCATTGCCGCGCAGATAGCCGGCGCCGCCCAAGATTTGCATGGCCTCGCTGGCGATGGTTTCCAAATTGGTTGAGCAGAAAAATTTGATGCGGCTGATTTCTGCGACGGGCATTTCACCGGCATTCATCAACTCGGCGACCTGGTTGAGATAGGCGTCCATCGCGTCAATACGCGCCGACATATCGGCCAGCTTGTGGCGGATTACTTGATGCTTGATGAGCGGTTGACCGAATGTGTTGCGCTCTTGGGCGTAAGCCACGCACTCGTCGAACAGACGCATCGACATGCCGAGCATTTGGGCACCCATCATATACCGCTCATAATTGAAATTATTCATAATGGCGTAAAAGCCTTTATGTTCCTCGCCCATCAGATGGTCGGCGGGGATACGGCAATCTTCAAAGTAAAGCGTTGCCGTGTCGGAGGCCCACCAGCCCATTTTGCGCTCAATCGGCGTGCGCGAAAATCCGGGCGCATCGGCATCGACAAAAAACAGTGAAATGCCACCCATGCCGTCATCGCCCGTGCGCGCGCCAATGACAAAATACGATGCTTGCATGCCGCCTGTGATGAACATTTTCTGGCCGTTGAGCACCCACTCATTGCCGTCGCGATGGGCGACAGTTTTCATATTTGCGACATCCGATCCGCCGCCCGGTTCGGTGATGCCCAGCGCGCCTCCTTTGCGGCCCGACAAAAGCTCCGGCAGCGCGCGTTGTCTGATGGCGTCATTCGCCAAATCCGTAAGTGGCTTGAGCATGATTGAGCGCGAACCGACGCTGGCCATCACCCCGCCGGCCGACGAACGACCCATTTCGACAGCGGCGGCTTTACGCATGTGCTGGTCGTCAAAACCGAGCCCGCCATATTCCTCCGGAATGTCAAAGCCGAACACACCAAGCGCGCAAATTTTTTCGTTGATCTCATGCGGGTAGGCGCCCGCCTCGTCCCAATCATCGACATGCGGCCAAATTTCAGCTTCCATGAAACGCGCGATGCTGTCTTGGAAAGCGCGGCGTTCTTCTGTTTGAAAAGGGTTTCGCATCTTTGGCTCCACTGCGACACGAATATAATCAGCGTTCAATGTGACCCAGTGATCTTTACAAAGCAAGGCTGATACCGTTAGCATTTGGCCCAAGGGCTTGCGTTCTGCTGGTGCTGGGGAGACAAACATCATGGCAAAATCTATCCGGATTGGCGGTGCCAGCGGCTATTGGGGCGAATCGATGATGGCAACCCCGCAACTGCTCAAAGCCGGCAATGTCGATTATCTGGTGTATGATTTTCT
>DKNW01000086.1 GCA_002469805.1 Rhodobiaceae bacterium UBA7378 | reverse complement strand
AAGACCTGTGCGATGTCTGCGCGGTGCCATCGGGGGATGTCGAAGATGCACTTCAATCGCTATCCAGCGCGCCCGCGCTTGTGACATTAGCCCCGTTTCGTCTGGCCGATATTCCCGACTGCTTTGCCCAGATTGGTTTGGTCATCGGGCAGGTGGGGGCAGCGGAAACCTTACAAGACCGTTGGCGCGCGGCACTCGCACCTTATCGCGATTGCTTTATCGATTACGGTCTTTCTATTGCGTTTCTCGACTGGCTGGATCCGCCCTTTGCCGCCGGACACTGGGTTCCCGATATTATCAATTGGACAGGGTGTCGCTCGGCGCTAGCCCAAGCGGGCCAGCCATCGCACGAAATCACATGGGACGCGGTGCGCGACAGCGGCGCTGACATCATCATGGCGGCGTGCTGTGGGCAATCTGAGCACACGGCGCACGCAGCAGGCCAGACAGTGCCGGATGATTTACACGTCCACATTCTGGATGGTGCAAAGCATTTCTCCAGGCCATCGCCAACGATTATGGAAAGCATGCGCTATTTTGCTGATACGATTGAAGCGCTACGGGCGTGAGACACCACCAGCCATGACAGCCAGTTAATAAACTCATTATGGCGCAGTGCCATGTCCAGCACATCTTCGTCAACGCCGAGAGACCAGCGTAAGTCGGCACGCATGGGGGCGTCGTTCAGGTTCGCACAGTCGTCGATGAATTTTTGTAGCGCAGCGTCATGTGCAATCAAGCCTTCCTCAATCAGGCCGCCGCCCCGAAATTCAGCCAGCGCGGCGATTTCACGAAAGTCATATTCCGGATGATATTGCAGGGCGAAAAACCGTCCTTTTTGATGAAAAATATCGGCCGCTTGAATATCGGTGATTGCATTGGCGGCTAAAATGGTGCCGGACCCTGGTAGGCTGGCAACCGTGTCGAAGTGGCTGGTAAATCCGTCAAAGGTAGGGTGGGGGCGACCCGCAAATAATGGATGCGCGCGCCCCGCCTTGGTGAGCGTGATTTTGCGGGCGAGGCCAAACTCACGGCCATTTGGGTTTTTGTGGCAGGTGCCGCCCGCGGCGACCGCGGCGAGTTGCAAGGCCCAGCATGAACCAAAAGCGGGTATGCCGCGCCGGTATCCTTCGCGGGCCAATTCGATTTGTGCTGCTACCTCTGGAACATCGTGAAAAATGGTGAGGCTTGAGCCCGTCCAGAGCATAGCGTCATAGCTGTCGAGATCATCAATGCGCGTCTGTGGATCAGCGGGGTGGACAATGTCAGTTGTCGCATCGGGCAGGTGATGCATCAGCATATTGCGGTATAGCGTGCCTGCTTCAGTTGCACCTGCGGCGGCAAGGGCAGCGCGGCCATCTTTGTCATAAGCGTCTAGGATTAAAAATCGGGGCATATGTGTTCAAACAGGGCGGCAACCCTCGATCGTGACCCGGTACATGAGCCGTTCAAAGGCTTGGTAATCATCGACCGCATAATGTTGCATGCAGCGATTGTCCCATATGGCAACGGCGTTAGGTGTCCACCGGAAGCGACAGCAGAATTCGGGGCGCGTCGCGTGCACAAAAAGGTAATCGAGGAGCGCACGGCTCTCAGCTTTCGACATGCCTTCTATCCTTAGAGTGAACATGTCATTGACATAGAGTGCTTTGCGACCGGTTTCGGGATGCGTGCGAATGACCGGATGAACAACCTCTTCAAGAATACTGTCGTCCCAGCTATAGGTGATTGCGGTCTTCTTTTCATATTTTTCTTGTGTGCCGTCGACCGTATAGGCCTCGGAAGCTGAGTGCACGGCCTGCAGGCCCGTGAGCAGTTCTTTCATCGTGTCAGATAGCGCGTCATAGGCGAGATACTGATTGGCAAATAACGTGTCGCCACCAAAGGGTGGCACGGTTTTACTGTACAGCACGGAACCCATGCTGGGTGTCTCAAAAAATGAATTATCAGTGTGCCAGCCCGTACCGAATGAGGCGCTTTCACCGGCGGGTTTGAGTACTTTCGTAATCCTCGGATTTTCATCCATGCCATCGACAATCGGATGAACTTCCAGCGGTCCAAAGCGGTTGGCAAATGCCACCTGCGCATCAAGCGATATGTTCTGATCGCGAAAAAATAGCACGCCATGGTCGAGCAGCGCCGTATGCACCTGATCAAATTCGGCGTTAGACAGGCTATCGAGACTTACACCAGTTATTTCCGCGCCGCATGCGCCCGTGACTTGTTCAATATTCATGTCGAAACCCAATTTTAACCTAAATTCGAGCCAATCTCACGTCGACCCCCTATTACTTATTTTACTTAGGCTACAATTTTTTTCAAAATACCACTAAACGTCGCCAGTGTCTCTTCTTGGTGAAAAATTCGTCCGCGAACAAAAACAAGGCTGCGCGTATTGCGGGTTACTTCGCCATCGGCATAAACCGGTGTGTCGGGGGCCACACCCTTTAAAAACTCGGTTTGGCACGACACGGTGACGGCGTTCAGCTCGCGCAATTCGTCGCTGGCAATCACAAATAGTGCGTAATCTGCAAAAGACATCAACATGCCACCATGCAGAAAGCCGCCGCCATTCATATGCCGCTGTTCAGGAATAAACGCTGATAAGTGACGACCGGTTGAGGGCATCATTTTCATGTAAAACGGACCGGCGTGATCCTCAAATGGCTCTTCGTCGCCCCACTTTGTGTAACCATTAAGAATTTCGGGAATGTCAGACACACATTTCTCCTTTAAGCTGGTGTGCACGATAAGAATCCGTCGCCATTGTCGCAAGCAGATTTTCTGGTTTACCCGGTATTTTCGACACGTGGCGGTAAGCGCAAAGGGGAGGGATTATGGAAGAGCTTTTCGATTTCTCAGGAAAGGTGGCTTTGATCACTGGTGGATCGCGTGGGCTTGGGCGGCAAATGGCATTGGCTTATGCCGCGCGGGGGGCTGATCTGGTGATTGCGAGCCGCAAATTAGAAAACTGCATCAGCGTTGTCGATGAAGTCGAAGCGATGGGGCGCAAAGGGCTGGCTATCTCGGTTGATGCCACCCAGTGGGATGATATGGACCGTTTGGCCGATGCAGCTTACGCGGCGTTCGGGAAGGTCGATATTTTGGTCAATAATGCTGGAAAGTCGCCAGCAATCGCGAGCCATGAAATAACCGAGCGGCAATTCGACGGTGTTGTCGACCTAAATTTCAAAGGCCCGTTTCGGCTGGCGGCAAATATTGGACGCCGCATGGCAGACGCCGAAGGGGGGGTCATTATCAATATTTCGTCAATGGCGGCGGTGAAACCGGTAACCGGCGTTGTGCCTTACTCGGGTGCCAAGGCTGCGCTTAACGCAATGACCGTATCATTGGCCCATGAGTTTGGTCCGAAAGTTCGTGTTAACGCAATACAGGCAGGGCCATTTCTAACCGATATTTCGAAAGCGTGGCCGGAAGAAATGCGGAGAAAAGCTGCCAATGCACTGGGGCGACCGGGCAATCCTGAGGAAGTGATTACGACTGCACTTTATCTTGCGAGCGCGGCATCCAGTTTCGTGACGGGTGCAATTGTGCCATGTGACGGCGGATGATTTTGTTTTGAAAGGCCAGCATTTCGGCTAGGCTTTGGGTAGGGGGCAAGATGACATCTAGTACAAAGACAAAAAGTGACGTGACATTATGGGGCGCCGGCACAGCCCGCACATTACGGCCAATATGGGTGGCCGAAGAATTGGGGCTGGATTATACGTTGAACGCCATCGGACCACGCACCGGCGAAACCCAAACTGACGCGTTCACAGCCCTAACCCGCAAACAGAAAATACCATTTATGCAGGCAGGCGCGGTAAGCCTGTCCGAAAGCCTCGCCATTTGCCGATATTTGCAACAGGCATTTACTGACGGTGGCTTAGCTGTGTCACACATGCCGCATGATCGAGCCAAGGAAGATGAGTGGTGCTGCTACATTTATGGTGAGTTGGATGAGACAAGCCTTTACGTGATGCGACGTCACTATGATTTGACGGATATTTATGGCGATGCGCCAGAGGCGGTAACGGTGTGCCGGGCATATCTTCAGCGCCAGTTTGCGGTTATTGATGCGCATCTTGCCGTGCGGGAAACCCTGCTCGATATTGGATTTGGCCTTGCCGATATTATGCTGGTGTCTTGTCTTGATTGGGCTGTTTTCTATGGTGAGGAATTGCCGAAAAACATTCAGGCTTACAAGAAGCGTCACGCCGCACGGCCGGCGTTTAAAAAAGCAATGCAAATAAACTACGCGAATTTACCGGAGGTATTGGATGGGACCGCTTGATGGAGTGAAAGTGCTGGATTTGACTAGCATGGTATCGGGACCGGTATCGACAATGATGCTGGCTGATCAGGGCGCTGAAGTTATTAAAATCGAACCGATAAATGGTGAACAGGTACGCCACATGGCGGCACCGCATAATGGTGTTAATCCGGTTTTCTATTCGTGTAATCGGGGTAAGAAATCCGTGGCGCTCGATCTTAAATCGGATGCTGGTAAAGAAATATTGATGAAACTGGCAGACGAAGCGGATGTATTTATACAGAACTTCCGCCCGGGTGCGATTGACCGCATGGGCTTCGGGGAAACCGTATTACGCGCGCGCAATAAAGACCTTATTTATGTGTCAATCAGCGGGTTTGGTGAGGAAGGGCCTTACGCGCAAAGCCGCGTCTATGATCCAGTTATTCAAGCCCTTACCGGTGCCACAGATATCCAGGCAGACCGTGTGTCGGGGCGCCCGCAAATGTTTCGGATAATTATTGCCGATAAAGTAACCTCGCTAACGGCAGCGCAGGCCATGTCATCGGCGCTTTATGCGCGCGAGAAAACAGGCAAGGGCCAGCATGTACGCCTTTCGATGCTTGATACGATGATTGCGTTTTTCTGGCCGGAGGGCATGGCGGGGCTTGTGTATGGTGAAAAAGAATTTGATGTCAGGAAGTTACAAGGAACAATGGATCTGATATATAAGACAAAAGATCGTTATATTACGGCTGGCGCGGTGTCGGATTCTGAATGGTCGGGCATGTGTCGTGCGCTGAAACGCGAAGACTTTTTGGAAGACGAACGCTTCAGTACATCTGCGGCGCGTGTCGTTAACGCCGAGGAGCGCAAAAAATTGACCGGTGACGAGATCGAAAAATGGGATAGCGCTGAACTATTACAACGTTTTCAAGAAGAAGGCGTTCCATCGGCACCATTGCTTAATCG
>DKNW01000012.1:10275-10449 GCA_002469805.1 Rhodobiaceae bacterium UBA7378 | reverse complement strand
CGCACGGATATATTGCATGGTGTGGTATATCGCCATGCCAGACGTCACAACGCCCCCTGGCGAATTGATATACATGGAGATTTCCTTCTTGGGGTTCTCTGCCTCAAGAAACAATAATTGCGCCGTGATCAGGCTCGCCATGTAATCTTCGACGGCGCCAGTTACAAAAATGAC
>DKNW01000012.1:9798-9924 GCA_002469805.1 Rhodobiaceae bacterium UBA7378 | reverse complement strand
CGCTCTTTCAACAAGCGCGAGTAAATGTCGAACGCGCGCTCACCTCGGTTCGATTGCTCGACAACCATCGGCACGAGCGTGTTCATATAGGTATCCATCGGTTCTTGCATATTAAACTCCATCTTA
>DKNW01000012.1:8893-9460 GCA_002469805.1 Rhodobiaceae bacterium UBA7378 | reverse complement strand
TCTCTAAAATGGGATGCTTTGGTTAAAAGACCAAGGCCGAAATTCAAAAAACCAGAGAAATGCTATTCGTCGCCTTTGTCAGTGGCTTTATCTGCCGTTTTTTTGGCCGCCGCCTTTTTTGTCGCAGGCTTTTTAGCTGGTGCTTTTTTCGCCGCTGGCTTCTTAGCTTCTGTTTTGGTGGCAGGCTTTTTCGCTGCCGGCTTCTTGGCTGCTTTTTTAGCGGCTGGTTTTTCGACTGCCTCAGCTTCAGCGCCGGGATCGGCCATCAGCGCGTCGATCGAAACAGGTGTTTCGGTGACATCAGCCATCTCGCAGATGAAATCGACAACTTTTTCTTCAAAAATCGGCGCTCGAATTTGAGCCATCGCTTCAGGGTTTTTCTGGAAGTACTCGAACACCTGCTGTTCCTGCCCTGGAAACTGCTGCACGCGCTGCATTAGGCCCTGATTCAGTTCTTCCTGTGTTACTTCGATTTCATTTGCGCGGCCAACCTCAGCAAGCACCAGACCGGTGCGTACGCGCCGCTCGGCAATGCTTTGATACTCGGCGCGCAAATCATCTTCGCTT
>DKNW01000012.1:499-8586 GCA_002469805.1 Rhodobiaceae bacterium UBA7378 | reverse complement strand
GCGCAAATCATCTTCGCTTTCGTCGAGATCTTCCATCTTCTGGTCCTGCTGTTCCAGTTCGTTCTGAAACTGCTGCCAAATCTGGTCAAATTCCAGCGAGACCATCGCGGGCGGCAAGTCAAAGCTATGCCCATCGCTCAACTGGTCGAGCAGGTCTTTCTTCAAATGCCCACGTGACATCTGGCTGTAATCATTGCCAATTTGGTCGCGAATGGCTTCGCGCAATTTCTCAAGGCTTTCCATGCCCAGTGCCGTGGCAAACTCTTCATTTATCTCAGCATCTTTCGGCGCGCTCACCTCATGCACCGTCACCTCGAAAATTGCTGGTTTACCAGACAGTTCTGCATTGCCATATTCCTCTGGGAAAGACACATCAACATCTTTCGTGTCGCCAGCTTTCGTGCCAATTAGTTGGTCTTCAAATCCGGGAATAAACTGCCCAGATCCAAGCTCCAGCTCAAATCCATCGGCAGCACCGCCTTCAAAAGCCTCGCCATCAATGCGGCCAATGAAGTCGATCTTCACACGATCGCCGTCCTTGGCTTTTGCTGTTTTGCCGCGCGGTTCATAATCTTTGCGCGACGACGCCAGACGTTCCAGTGCCTCGTCGACTTTTTCTTCGTCAACCTCTACCGTCGGCCGTGACAGCTTGACTTTGGCAAAATCAATCAGATCAATTGTCGGCATAATGTCGAAAACGATGTCGTAAACCAGATCGCCTTCCCCCTTTACAACCGGATCAACATCGCCGACCAGCTTAATCTCTGGCTGCATGGCGGGGCGTTCGTCTCGGTCGTTCAGCATTTGCTGGCTAGTCTCGTTCACCGTTTCCTGAATAACTTCACTCATAAGCTGGTCGCCATAGGTTTTGCGAATATGCGCCGCGGGCACTTTGCCGGGGCGGAACCCTTTTAACTGAACGGTTCCTTTGATTTCTTCGATACGCGCGTCAAGTTTGGTAATCAAATCGGCGACCGGCACCGTGATTTGCAACTCGCGCGAAAGCCCTTCGGCACTTATTTCTTTAATGTCCATTTTTTCCCCATTGCCGACGTCAGGGTCGGCTCGCATTTTCACATCAACTTGTGGTGCGGGCGGAGGGACTTGAACCCCCACGCCTCTCGGCACTAGAACCTAAATCTAGCGCGTCTACCAATTCCGCCACGCCCGCCGACCCACAACTGATGCGGCTCTATAGCAGGCCACGCGGCTTGTTTCCACCCCCCTTGTTAGTGCACAAGCGTTAACGGAAGGTTTTACCATATGCTTTTTTCTAATGGTGGCTTTGGGGGGCGGCTTTGGCCCTAATTAACTTGTGTTTCAGCTTCATGGCCTTGTTGCAGAAGCCTTAAACTGCTGCCATTCGTCTCAAACACGCTGACCGAACAATTATCTGGCCGAAAAGCAACGACATCCTCGGCCCCGGTCGCCGCGCTATAGGCAGCATTGAGCGCAATGAAGTGCGAAAACACCACCACATCTGTATCGTATGCGAGACCGGTCAGGGCGGCGATAACCTCTACCCGCCAGTCATCATAATCATGCCCCACGCTTTCAGGATCGGCGGCAAGTGCGTCCCAGCTTCCGCTCATCACGCGGCGCAGCCAGACGGTCCGCGCCGTCAAATCCTCAATGGGTGAGGGAATTTCAGCCACTCGCGGTTCGATAATAGGCGTGGTTTGCCACAACACGGCCAGCGGTCCGGCGGTTTCACGACAGCGCAGCAATGGGCTTGTATAAACCGGCACCGGTGAAGCAATTTGGGTCGCCAGCTTATCTGCAACCTGGCTGGCTTGCGCATGCCCCTTAGCATCAAGGCCCGGATCCGCATCACCATCCCAGCCAGCAGCCGCCTTGCCGTGGCGGACCATAAAAATCTTTCCCATATGAAAAATCTCCAGCGTTAGGGTATCGCGATGTCAGGCATCGGGGGTAAAAATATTAAAGCCGTTATCATTTGGGGCCAAAACGCCCGTAAGCCCCACGCCGTCTTCGTTCATCAGGCGCGTTACGTGATCGCCATCCGGTGTCATATGCGCAACAAAGCGTTTGTTTGTTTCTGCCATGCGGCCAATCAGTATGCCCTGCGGCGGCTTTCCCGATACATGAGCTACCGTATAGCTCTCAATCCGGCCTGCACCAACGGGGGTCGCATCTAGTTCGAGTTTCGGCGCCGCATCGATTTTGTCCTGCAACACCGATACCGGCTCTCGTGCCCAATCGTCTTGTGGCGGCGTGGTTGAGTACAACCCCAACGAATGCTTGGTTAAAAACCAGCCATTGCCAGTGCACATGCCCCGCGAACCCGGATTAGCACGCAGCTTGTCCATCATGGTGGCAACCGACATCAATGTGTAGGCATTTCCCGCGCCGCCAAAATACGGTAGCCCACCCGTGACAGTGAACGGGCGTGGGTCATCTTCGCTGATGCCCATTTCGCGGCAAGCGATCTCGACAGCCACCGGAAAACATGAATAAAGGTCAAAATAATCAATATCGTCGATCGTCCATCCCGCCATATTAAGGGCAGTTTCGGCCATACCTTTCATCGCCGGTGAGCGATGCAATTCTGGGCGCTCGGAAATATACCAAATGTCATTGGCCTCAGCGCAACCGTTCAGATAAATCCAACGGCTTTCGTCAATGCCAATCTCGCGGGCTTTGCCAACTGAGGTCATGACTACGGCGGCCGCCTGATCAATGCGAATAACCGAGTTTAGATATTTCGGATACGGATAGCCGACCAGCCGGTTATCATTTGTCACGCTGACAAGTTCATCGGCGCTGCGTTGCGTGGGGAACCAACTATGAGGATGGCTGGCCGCAATTTCGGTAAATGGTGCCATCAGGCGGCCAACCGCGTGCATATGGCTAACCATATCGCGCCCCAAATGCGCCCGCAGCGCGTTTTCAAATATCGGATAGCTATTCACCGGAAAAAACAGGCCGTGCTGGTGCTCGACTGGCATACAGCCTGGTTTTTCGATGCCAATAATTTCCGCTTCCTCTTCTGGTCGGTCGTTCCAGTGGCTCATATCAAGCCCTTGTCCCAACGCGCGGGTTACCGACCCAAAGCCTTCGCCACCAACCAGAAGCGCCATTTCAGCATCGCCATTCGTGATGCGCTCGGCCAGTTCGTTGATCATCATTTGCGGCGAGTTACCGCCGGTCGCCGCCAGCAAGGCATTGGGCGGGGTGATGCCCAGAATATTCGCCACCGTGCGTGCCGGATTAAGGTAAATGCCGTAGGGAAAATTTCGCGCCTCTGGCGAGTCTGTGATGAAGCGGATCGACGCCACCGTATCGATTGCCGCGCCAATATCTGCATTTCCAGTATCATTAAACGCACCGCGGGCGGCATCCGCCAGAAGTTCGACCGGCGATAACGCCTTTGTAGGATCGCGTTCCTTTTGTACCGTCAGGCCAGCACCAATAAGAATGGGGGTATTTGGGTTGGTCATGCTGGGTCTCCCTCATACGGACAAATTCAGATTTGCCTTGATGTATCGCCGACCAGCTCAAGACATTAAGTTAAAGTTGTCGGAGTTTGACATCACAGCCGGTTATTTCAAGGTTTTTTGCATGCGAGGCGAAACACCTGGAAAACACGCCGCCGCCAGCACAAATCTTTGCCTAAAATTATGTCAGGTTGCCTATTTTTTGTGCAATTTTCTTGATCAAAACGCCATTCGCAGGCCACAGCTCGTGCGAACGCCCTGTCAGCACTGCCGACATTCCCTGTTGAATTACGTGGCATAGTTCTTGCTGGTTAACAATACTACTCACGAGATGCATGGATATCTGAGGGGGACTATAATGAAAAAAATCGAAGCCATCATCAAGCCGTTCAAACTGGACGAAGTAAAAGACGCATTGCAGGAAGCTAACCTGCAGGGCATCACCGTTCTCGAAGCAAAGGGTTTCGGACGCCAAAAAGGTCATACCGAGCTGTATCGCGGTGCCGAATATGTTGTTGATTTTCTGCCCAAAGTGAAGCTCGAGATTATTGTTGCCGACGATATGCTGGATGTCGCTTTACAAGCGATTCAGAATGCTGCGCAAACAGGGCGCATTGGCGACGGCAAAATTTTCGTTTCCGATGTTTCGGAAGCTATCCGGATCCGTACCGGTGAAACGGGCGACGAAGCCATTTAACCTTCCTTCTTGACAAAAACTGGAGAAAATTATGTCAGACGCATCCCACGTTCTCAAAATGATCAGCGACCAAGAGGTCAAATATGTTGATCTGCGCTTCACCGACCCGCGCGGTAAAATGCAGCATGTGACCTTCGATATCGACCTGGTTGACGAAGAATTCTTTAGCGACGGCGCTATGTTTGACGGCTCATCGATTGCTGGCTGGAAAGCCATTAACGAATCCGATATGACGCTAATGCCAGACCCATCGTCAGCTCGCCTTGATCCGTTCTACGCACAACAGACCCTGACGCTTTTCTGCAATATTCTGGAACCAAACAGCGGCGAAGCCTATAACCGCGACCCGCGATCAACCGCAATGCGTGCCGAAGAATATCTTAAATCAACCGGCATTGGCGATACCATATACTTCGGTCCCGAAGCCGAGTTTTTCGTATTTGACGATGTGCGCTTCTCGAACGACCCATATAATACGGGCTTCTCGCTGGACAGCACCGAACTGCCGGATAATTCAGGCACGGAATATGAAGCTGGCAATATGGGCCATCGTCCGCGCACAAAAGGCGGCTACTTCCCTGTAAATCCGGTCGATAGCGGTCAGGATTTGCGAAGTGAAATGCTCGCCGTGATGAAGGAAATGGGCCTCTCTGTCGAAAAACATCACCACGAAGTTGCAGCTGCCCAGCACGAGCTGGGGCTTAAATTCGACACGCTCACCAAAATCGCTGATGATTTGCAGCTTTATAAATACGTTGTGCACAATGTGGCGCACGCTTATGGCAAAACAGCTACCTTCATGCCGAAACCTGTTTATGGCGACAACGGCACGGGTATGCACTGCCACCAGTCAATCTGGAAAGACGGCAACCCGCTATTCGCTGGCGATAAATATGGCGACCTGTCTCAAGAGTGCCTGTATTACATTGGTGGCATCATTAAACACGCCCGCGCAATCAACGCTCTGACAAACCCGTCGACAAACTCTTACAAGCGTTTGATCCCGGGGTTTGAGGCGCCGGTTTTGCTGGCGTACTCAGCACGTAACCGGTCGGCTTCATGCCGTATCCCGTTCGCGACATCGGCACCGGGTAAGCGTATTGAAATCCGCTTCCCTGACCCGACCGCTAACCCATATCTGGCCTTCACAGCGATGATGATGGCGGGGCTGGACGGTATCGAAAACAAAATCGATCCGGGTGAACCAATGGATAAAGACCTTTATGAGCTGCCACCGGAAGAGTTGAAAGACGTACCTCAAGTATGCGGTTCATTGCGTGAAGCTGTTGGCGCACTCGACGCCGACCGTGAGTTCCTGAAAAAGGGCGGTGTTATGGATGATGACCAAATCGATGGTTATCTGGAACTGAAGTGGGAAGAGATTTACCGCTTCGAGCACACACCACATCCGGTCGAATTTGACATGTACTACAGCGTATAATCGCACTTAACTGGTTATACAACACAGCGAGAGGCGGCCTTTGGGCCGCCTCTTTCTTTTTCGCGTAAAATTTTGCTTTGGACACGCACCGACGTTCTAATTTAAGCATTCCAGTGGGCGTTGTAGGCCTTGGCGGTTTTCTTCTCATTGGCCTGATATCCGGTAAGCGCCTTGAACACCCCCATATTCAGGTCTGGGTCGCGGCCCTCGCCCATATTGATGATCTGCAAGCACCACCAACCCTGTTGTCCCCAGCCGTTCAGCGTGGACAAAAACCGGATCGGCGAATTTAGGCCGATCAACGGACGCAGAATTTTCGGCCCGATTTCGAGGCGCTTTTCAAATATCGTGGTCGTATCTGACGCACCTGAAAGCAGCTTGTTCACAACATCAGAATCCACACATAGCGGACGCCCGATACCCACAACATCACACGCATCAGCCTGCAACGCGGCGTCCATGCCCGCGCGCGAGCGGAAACCACCCGTTACCATCAGCGGTCCTTTGAAAACCGCGCGAATATCTTTTGCGTAATCAAGGAAGTACGCTTCGCGGGCGATGGTACTTTTGCGCACTTCTTCGGCGCGATCGGGGTTTACGGTCATTTTGTCGAGCCCAACCAGCTTGGGCTGTTCATATGTGCCACCCGAAACCTCTAAAAGGTCCAGCCCCTCATCATTGAGCCAAGTAGCAACTTGCACAGCGTCTTCATGCGAGAAGCCACCTTTTTGGAAGTCGGACGAATTAAGCTTCAGAGCGACCGGAAATTTGGTGCCGACGGCCTTGCGCACCGCGCGAATGCTTTCAAGCAGCAACCGCGCCCGATTTTCAAGACTACCGCCCCACTGATCGTCGCGTGTGTTGACATCCGGCGATAGAAATTCGGATAGCAAATAGCCATGTGCACCGTGCAGTTGGACACCGGTAAAGCCCGTATCCTTGGCAATTTTTGCGGTATGGGCGAAGCGTTCGATCACGTCAAGAATTTCATCATGCTCCAGCGCGCGCGGTTTGCCAAAAGCTGCCCCGGGCATAATAAGCTGTTTGTCGGACGGGCCGACGGGCGTCGGCGCGACGTCTGCTGGGGTCTGACGACCCGCATGGCTGATCTGCATCCACAAATGCGTGTCGTTTTTCGTGCCGGCCTCTGCATAGGCCCGTAGGCGAGAAATCTGTTCGTTGCTTTGCTTGCCTTCAATAACCACATTGCCTGGGCGTTCCAAATAGCGGTGATCGATTTGCACATTGCCGGTCAGTAAAATGCCGCTGCCGCCGTGCGCCCAACGCTCATAAAGCGTGGCGTGCTTTTGTGTCGCCCGATTTTGGTCATCGCTGAGTCCCTCGGTCATCGCCGCTTTGCACACGCGGTTCTTTACTGTCACGCCACATGGTAATTTCAGTGCTGTACCAATATTAATTTCCGAAGTTTTCGCCATTTTTCTCTCCCTAAAACGCAATGCAGGGTAGACTATCAAACGATTCGATTACTGCAAGCACGAGTGTCCCATGCCGCGACGCAAACCAGCGACCAAAACTGGAGATTTGTTCGACGAGAACAAACCTGCGCCCGCGCGCGCGCCTGCACCAAAGGCGGTTGCACCGGGAAAATCTGCAAAATCAAAAGCCGCAAAAGCGTCTAAAGCACCCACAGCAGCAGCGAAAAAGCCGTCCGACAAACCCGCTGGGCGCGGCAAAGGCGAAAAGTCATACACAGCCAGCGATATCGAGGTGCTTGAAGGGTTGGAGCCGGTGCGCCGCCGCCCTGGTATGTATATTGGTGGTACCGATATGCGCGCCATGCATCATCTGTTCGCCGAGGTCATCGACAATTCCATGGACGAAGCTGTCGCCGGACATGCGAGTTTTATCGAGGTTGAGGTAAAAGCCGGCAACACCATAAGCGTCAGAGATAATGGGCGCGGCATACCGGTCGACCCACACCCAAAATTCAAAGATAAATCCGCGCTTGAGGTCATTATGACGACACTGCATGCGGGCGGTAAGTTTGGTGGCGATGCCTATGACACATCCGGCGGCCTCCACGGGGTTGGGGTTTCGGTGGTCAATGCCTTGTCGTCGCTTCTGGTTGTCGAAGTAGCGCGGGACAAAAAACTCTACGAACAACGCTTTGAACGCGGCGCACCCAAAGGCGGGTTGAAAACGCTGGGTGCAGCCAAAAACCGGCGCGGCACCTGCGTCACCTTCACGCCGGATAGCGAGATTTTCGGCACCAAAAACATGCTCGACCCCGACCGCCTTTATGCAATGTCCAAGGCTAAAGCTTATCTTTTTGGCGGTGTAGAAATTCGCTGGCATTGCGCGCCCGACCTCATTCGTGATGCCGACAAAACTCCGGCGGAAGATGTACTGAAATTCCCTAATGGTCTGAAGGATTATTTGGAGGAACATATTGGCGGACGCACTACGGTGACGCCGGAGGCTTTCGCAGGTAAAGTGACCAAAAATGGCGGGCACGGCAGTGTCGAATGGG
>DKNW01000012.1:0-175 GCA_002469805.1 Rhodobiaceae bacterium UBA7378 | reverse complement strand
GCAGTGTCGAATGGGCCGTTAGCTGGGTCGGTGCCGGTATTGGCAATGCCGACGGCATGTCGGCAAGCTATTGCAACACAGTGCCAACGCCAGAGGGTGGCACGCACGAACAAGGCTTACGGTCTGCGCTTACCAAGGGTCTTAAAGCCTATGGCGATCGGGTGAACAACAAAAA
>DKNW01000082.1 GCA_002469805.1 Rhodobiaceae bacterium UBA7378 | reverse complement strand
GTGCGTCACCAGAATTTTTTCAATCTTGATGCCCTGTTCGTCAATGAACTTGTCGAGCAAAGCCAGATCGCCGCCAGGATCGACAACCGCGCCATTCATGGTTTCTTCGTTCCAGAAGACAGTACAGTTTTGCTGAAACGGTGTTACCGGGATTATCTGAAAACGAACCATGCCGCGCTCCTTAAATTTCTGACGAAAACCAGCATAAACCTTTTGTTAGACGGTGCAAATCACCCTACACTCAACTTGTTTCTTCAACTACCGAAAGGAGGTGATCCATTGTCTAGTGAAAGGTCTGATTTAGGGTTTAAAGTCCGGCGTTATAGAGTGGACGTGGAGCAACCTTCGCGGTCCACTGGCGCGCGAAAATAATTTGGATTTGCCTTAAAACCAAATTCACGGGGCGCCCGCTTGTCGGGCGCCCTTTTTATATGCGCCACCCGATTTCATGCGGTATAAGCCGGTATGAGTTTCTTTCTCGGTATTGATCTCGGCGCTAGTGCGCTGAAGCTTTCGCTCATTGACGCGCAGGCCGCCCAGATAGGGGCATGCAGCGTTGCGATAACCACGCAAAGCCCTGCACCGGGCTACGCCGAGCAAGATCCGGCGCATTGGCGCAATGCGCTACAAACAGCTCTCGCACAGCTTCGTGCCACCATGCCCGACACGCTCGATAACTTGCGCGGCATCGCGTTTACCGGCGGGGCGCATATTGCCGTTTTATGCGACGCGCATGACGCACCATTGCGTCCGGCAATCATGTGGAACGACCAGCGCGCCAGCGCCGAAGCGCAAATTTTGCAAGCCGCGCCGGAAGTTCTTGAGACCGCTGGCAACCTGCCCAACCCTACATGGACACTGCCGCAATTGTGCTGGCTGGCCCAGCACGAGCCCGAAAATTTGGCCCGCGTCGCGCGGATTTATTTCGCTAAAGACTGGCTTCGCGCGCAATTGACCGGCGATCATTGTACCGATGCCGGCGAAGTGACGGGCGCTATGTTGGGTAACATTCGCACGGGCCAGTGGTCGGAGCACCTCCTTGCTCGGGCTGGTATCGACCCAAGTGCGATGCCCACGCCGGTTTCACCGTTTCAGGAAGTCGGCACGACCGGCACGAAAGCCGTGGCGTTTCAACTGCCCGCGCGTGTGCCGGTTTTTCAGGGAAGCATCGACACCACGCTTGAATGGTTGTGCTGCGGCCCTCCGGCGGCTGGACATACCAGCATCAAACTTGCATCGGCGGGGGTTGTGTCGCACACCACCCAAGCGTTGGCCCCGCAACCACCCGTATCGATATATCCGCATGTAACCGACACGCTCTACTATCATGCTGCGGGCATGAATAATTGTGCCGGTGCGCTCGATTGGTTTGCCCATGTTTTCGCACCTACGCACTCGCTGGACGAGATTGCGGCCATGGCCGCCAGCGTTGCGCCGGGAGCTGACGGGGTACTGTTTCATCCCTATTTGCTAGGCGAACGCGCGCCGCATTGGAACACAGATCTTGCGGCCAGCTTTACAGGTTTAACGCGTGCCACCACGCGCGCGCATCTGGCACGCGCCGTGTTTGAAGGTGTAGGCCATGCATTTGCGCAAATTTGGCAGAGCATGAGCATCACCACAGGCACGGATATAAGCACGTCAACATTGCTCGGTGGCGGCACAAATAGCGCGTTCTGGTGCCAAATGATTGCCGATATGCTCGGCGTACACATGCAGCTGCCCGAACGCACCGATGCTGCTTATGGCGCGGCTTTGCTGTCGGCATATGCTGGCGGCAGCTTTGAAACGCTTGCGGATGCGGCCCATGCTGGCTATCAATGCCGCGCTGAATTTAGCCCTGACAAGCAAACCCATGCTTGGTATGCTGACGCCCAGAAATTATATGACGTGGCGTTTGATCGATTTCATCGGGGACATGACGCGACGAACTAAATAAGCGGACACATTGGAGGCTGACAATATGCAAGACCGTGTAGACATTACCATTGAAGACCAGATCGCCCATGTACGTATGGTGCGCAGTGACAAGATGAATGCGCTCGACAATGACATGATGGAGGCGCTGATCGCCGCTGGCGAGCGGCTTAAAAACGAAACTGGACTGCGGGCCATTGTTATGTCTGGCGAAGGCCGTGCGTTTTGCGCTGGCCTTGATATGGGCAATTTCTCCGCCGCCGCAGACAATTCGGACGATGGCAAAAAACCAGCACGCAAACCGCTTATCGAGCGTACGCACGGGCTTGCCAATAAGCCGCAAAAAGTCGCTTGCATCTGGCGCGAGATTGGCGTGCCGGTTATCGCGGCGGCGCAAGGGTTTGCTTTGGGCGGTGGCTTTCAGATTTTCATGGGTGCAGATATGCGCTTTGCCGCACCAGGCACTAAGTTTTCGATTATGGAAATCAAATGGGGGCTGGTCCCCGACATGGGCACAACCCATGTTATGGCGCGTCTGGCCCGCGAGGATATTCTGAAAGAGCTGGCAATGACAGGCCGTATTTTTGAGGCGAATGAAGCGCTGGATATCGGCTTTTTGACGCGCATTCATGACGATCCAGTGGCGCATGCGATGGATGTGGCACGCCAGATAGCCGCACGCAATCCAGAAGCTATTCGCGGCATTAAACGGCTTTATAACGAGCCTGCCGACCGGCATCTGCCAGAGACACTTCTGCTTGAAAGCGAAATTCAGGACACGATTATTGGAGGCCCGAACCAGATCGAAGCGATTATGGCTGAAATGGAAAAACGCGACGCCCAATTTTCTGACGTCGCCTCCGCCGCCGAATAATCTGCTTATCTGGAGCCTATCCGCAGTCTGAAAGATCTCGCGGGTTAAACGAAGATAATCTGCACGCTGCGGGCAACAAACCAATAGCCCGCAAGCCCGCCCATGGCCATCACAACGCCGGCGCGCGCGCGCGTATGGTAACTCGCTGGAAGTGATAGGTGCGCGCTGGCTGTGGCGGATAATTGGATAACAGCCAGACATGCGGCCACCACCAGTAATTGCCCGATCTCGAGACCGACATTGAACAACGCCAAAGCCAAAATCGCCGTCTCAGATGGCAGGCCGATATCTTTCAAAACGCCAGCAAAACCGAAACCGTGCAGCAGCCCAAAACCAAGCGCTATGACTTGCGGATACCGCGTCGCCAGCTTCGAGCGCGCGTCCGGCGCACGCAATAATTCCGTGGTAACAAAAAGAATGGAAAGTGCAATCGTGGCTTCAACCGGGGCCATGGGCAAATAGGCGACATCCAACACCGACAGACCAAGCGTCAACGAATGGGCCAGGGTAAATCCGGTGATCACTAAAACAAGCCGCTGCCAACCCGCAACAAGCATCACAAGCCCGATGACAAACAGAATATGGTCATACCCTAATATGAGATGTTCGACGCCCAACCATGCATAAGTCACAAGGCCAACGCCGCCGCCAAATGCCTGCGCAGGACTTTCAGGCGTGAGGCGTAAATGCACCATATTGCCCTCAAGCGCGTGCAATTGAACAAACACATCCGTGATGGTTTTCTGTAACCCTTCCACGCCGACCGTCTGCCCCCGCAAACCACCGGCGCAGGCCAATTCGAAATTTTCAACAAGCATGCCGGGCACACGGAGCATCCGGCTATCGGAGGCTCTTTCGCATGACGGCGGAAACACCGGTCGCAAGCCAAGTCCGGAAACCGATTGCGCCCCGCCCCGCACAGGCTGCTTCCAGCTGACGGCAAACCTTTCCGGCGATATTTCATCAATTTTCAAAAACCCTGGCCGTACCTCATGGGCGGATGCCGCGTGAACACCGACAACAAACACCACAATCAAAAAGATACAGGCAAACCTCATGGTTGTGGGGTAACCGGCGCAAGTTCAACTGTGTATCTGCGCCGCAACTCGTCCAGCGCATCGCGACGGGCTTTTTCCTGCTGAAGCTGACGCCAATCGCGCGCCACATATTCGGCAACCGCGTCAAAGGGGCGATCGCCGCCTTTTTCATGCGACAAAAGTTTAACCGCATGCACTCCAAACGCCGAAGCAATGGGCGCCGACCACTTCGCGCCCGGTGCCGCGCGTAAAGCAGCGACGAAATCATCGCCCATTTCAGCCGCCAGTTTTTCGGCAGTCACGGCGCGATAGCTGCGCTTCAGCATGAACGGGCGTCCAAGCGCTCGCCATCCGGTTTCATCTATATTCAACCGCGCCGCCGTATCACTGGCGGTTTTTTCGTCACCCACAAAAACATGGTTGAAACTAAATGTCTCCGGCTGGCGATATGCTTCGCGGTTTTCAGTATAAAACGCGCGCAACATAGCAGTGTCGGGGGCTAGACCAGCATCTGGATTGGTCAGAAAAAATTCGACTTTTTGGGCCAACCGCCTGCGAATGATGACATCGTTTTGATGGAGCTCCAATCGTCGCGCCTCGCGCACGAGAATTTCCTCTCGCACATATCCCTCAACCAATGCATCCAGCTCAGTGGCATCAGGCATGCGATCAGTCTGCCCCTGCCATTGAGCAGCAAGTTTTTCCAGCAAAGGCAGGTCGACAATAATCAGATGGTCGTCTTGCGCCGTGCGCCACTTATCCAATCCAAACAAAGCCAAACCGATCACGATAAACCAGACAAATCGATCCCTGACCAGCGCTTGAAATAGCCGGCGAAGCAGACGCAATGCCATTAACTAGTTCTCAAGCCAGATCGGTGATGACCAAACGCGTTCTTGAATAACCGCTGGCAATACCGGGTTTGGCGGAGTGCCAGCACGCAGTGCGTCCCAGCTTGACCACCGACATGTCGGGTTCTCCAATGCACGCACATAATAAGCGGCGTTTTGACCCGCAACATATGTCGGATCGCGCCACACGGTGCGAAATTCGTCAGCGCCGGTATCGGCACTTGTTTCGCATGTCGCCACGTCTACCGCCGCATTATTCGGCGGACAGCGTTGCGTCTCTGGGTCAGTCTCCGCGCCGCCCGCGCACGCAACGTCGAACACGGCTTCGTGTGTTTCGCCTTCACCATCAATCCAACCCTTAACGATTTGCGCGCGTTGCAGCGAATTGCTGCCAGGATCGCGGGTCACCCAAACCAGAAATTCTGGCGATCCAGCACTTTGCGCGGTCAATTCGCCTCCCATAGGTACGCCACCGGAATAAGCCTCGGCAACCATATTGGCAGAATCTAGAATATCATCACCAAAGCCATAACCGCCAAAGAACCGCACACGCATGCGCGGCCCCGACGTGGCAAATGTTTCCTTGCGGCGCATCGCGGCAAAAATAGACTCGCGTGTATTTTCCTCAGCCCACACACCGGCAAGGCCTGACGCCCCCCATGTCGACCATTGCTGATGCGAGTATTGCGGTGCCGGGTTCGCTGGGGCCACCCCGACATCAGCAGCCGCAGGTACTTGGCTCATCACAAACATGTTTGCCACGCGCGAAATTTGGGCATCAAGACGCTCGCTCCACGTCAGTGGCACAGAGCCGCGTAATTTGCCGGTCGAGTCTACAATGCCGATCTTTGACCAGTAATTATCCTCATCAAAGGCACCAGCACCAACATGTGTATCAGACGCGCCGATCAGCCCGAATTTATAGGGATTGCCGGCACCAGCGCGTTGCAGGGCAAGGCCGCGTAAATAGGCTTGGCGCACATATGAACCGTTCAGGCGGCTCGGCGTCCATGTTGCAATCTGGTAAGGCATAATCTCGAACGCGGCGAACTCATCGCGTGGCGACAAAAGCGGGTGCGTTTCAGATGTGCCTTTAACTTGCGTGATCTCAACAATAGGCTCGTTGCGCATCCGCAAATCTGTATAGGCTTGTGTAATTTCATTGCCGTCATAGGTCTGGTTGCTGAACATGAAACCATCCGACCCGTTCGAATTATGCGGAATGGCGATGCTGTCCATGCCTTTGTCGCGCAAGCTATCCATCCAGCGCCATAGGTTTTCAGGATTACGCGAAATCAAGCGCGAATACGGTTCATCCGGCGCACCATCAGCGAAGATAACGTTTCGATGCAGGTTTTCGAAATTCTCCTGCGATGAGGTGTACTCATAGCCGGTAAAGGTAGTGAATTTGCCCGGTTCATTGTAGCGTTCGGACGCGGCAACAATCTCTTGCCATGCAGAACGGACAATATCCATATCCAGGAGATCGTCTTCAACAATTTGGCCGAGATACGGCATCATCGAGGCAAAAGCCAGACGCCGCGCACCGGGGCTTTCAGCATCTCGCAATTCTGTTGCTACGGGGTGTTGCGAAGCCTGTGTCGAGGTATCGAACATGGCTGGCACCATGCCCAGATACATGGCGTGGTCGGTAACAGCCTGAAAATCAAGCGGTACGCGTAATTTCATTTCAAATCCGGCGGGATGCAATATTGTCTCGCCCTTGGCAAAGCGATAAGCCTCATCGGGCCCGTTTCGGTTGCCGAAAATAAAGGCGTCAAAGGACAATTTGGTGTGCACATGCGTTTCGCCAAAATAGGCTTGTCTGTCGCTCGGTTCAGCACTGGCCCCAGATACCGTTGCGGCCAATAATGTCAAAAGCCCCAGCGCAAAAGTTCTTATATATTTTTCTGTCATAGCTACCCCTTTGAATGGACGGAGTTTGCCTCATCTTGCACTGTGGGGCAAGATCAGGGCATGTTTCATTTAAAGCTGGAACGTTACCCGAGAACACAATCCGACGACGCTGTTCAAAAAACCGAATTATCGCATGAATTTATTATGACACATCCGAACGATCTTGACGCTTTCTTCATGCCGTTCACGGCAAGCCGCCAATTTCGCAAAAACCCGCGTATGCTCACGCGTGCGCGGGGCATGTATTACCAAAGCGCCGATGGGCAATCAATTCTTGATGGCACAGCCGGTCTGTGGTGCGTAAATGCCGGTCATTGCCGCCCAGAAATTACCGCCGCTATAGCTGACCAACTGGCCGAACTGGACTATGCGCCGAATTTGCAAGTTGCGCATCCGCTAGCCTTCAACCTTGCTAATCGTTTGCGGGCCATAACACCGGCGAATTTGACGCAAGCCTTTTTTACAAATTCTGGCTCGGAAAGCGCCGACACCGCCATGAAAATCGCGCGGGCTTATTTCCATGCACGCGGCGAAACTGAACGCACGGTTCTCATCGGCCGCGCGCGCGGGTATCACGGCGTTAATTTCGGCGGTATTTCAGCAGGCGGTATCCCAAACAACCGCGCGGCTTTTGGGCCATTATTACCGGATACTGATCATCTACCCGACACACATGATCTGGACAGAAACGCATTCTCACGCGGCCAGCCCAAACATGGTCTAGATTTTGCCGATCATCTGGAAATTTTGATCGACAAATATGGCGGTCACCGTATCGCCGCAGTGATGGTTGAACCCGTTGCCGGATCCACCGGCGTGTTGGTACCGCCCATTGGGTATCTGGAGCGCTTGCGCGAATTATGCACCAAGCACGGCATTTTGCTTATTTTCGATGAGGTTATTACCGGCTTCGGGCGCCTTGGAACCGCTTTTGGCAGCGATTATTTCGGCATCACCCCCGATATCATGGCGCTTGCCAAAGGCTTAACCAGCGCCACCATTCCGATGGGCGCGGTAATGGTGACACAAGATATTCACGACGCCTTTATGCACGGGCCGGAACATCTGATCGAGTTTTTTCACGGCTACACATATTCAGGCCATCCGGCAGCATGTGCCGCTGCTCTTGCCACGATTGATATTTACGAAAGCGAAAACCTTTTCACCCGGGCCAGCGATTTAAGCCAGCAATGGGAAGACGGCTTGCACGCGCTGGCAGATTGTCCCCATGTCATCGATATCCGCAATATCGGGCTAATGGGCGCTGTCGAACTTGCCCCGGTAGAGGGCGCGCCGGTCAAGCGTGCGTTTGATGCTTTTCGCGCGGCCTTCGACAAGGGCGTTCTTATACGGACCACGGGCGACACGATCGCGCTATCGCCCCCTCTGATTATATCGCCAGCAGAGATCGATACATTATTCGCCACGCTGCGCGACGTATTACATGAGATTTAAGCGGTCTTATTGCAGCAAGGCCTAGCTGGATTTATCGCTTCGGGAAAAAGCCATACCGTCAGTTACGCGGCCCATGCGCAGCATCATGATATCCAGCAGATAATTCTGGTGCAGACGCCACGGGGTAACCTTGCCTTGCTTGGGCAATTCATCCAGTTTGCGCACCACATAGCCAGATGTGAAATCAAGCAATGGCGCGACATCCATGTCCGTCCAGTCGATTTCTGGGCGTGCATGCGAGTAACCTTTTTTATCCATATGGTTCAAAAGCCGGCATACATAGGCCGAGGTCAGGTCGCATTTCAGCGTCCATGATGCATTTGTGTACCCGCTTGAAAGGGCAAGGTTCGGGACACCGGAAAACATCATGCCTTTATAAGTCATGGTGTCTTTCGCCAGCACAGGCGCGTTATCGACCTGAATATCTACGCCACCGAAAAATTTCAAATCCAGCCCGGTTGCCGTCACGATAATGTCAGCCTCGATCTCTTCTCCCGATTTAAGCTTCACGCCGTGCGATGTAAATGTGTCGATATGATCGGTCACAATGTCAGCTTTGCCGCGCCGCAACGCCGCAAAAAAATCACCGTCTGGTGCAAGGCATACACGCTGGTCCCACACTTTATATGTCGGGGTCATATGCTTCTCTACATCAAAGCCTTCTGGCACCTGCGCCCGCACACCCTTCAGCAAAATCTCCTTGGCTTTTGTAGGAAATTTTCGGCAGTACCAGAAGAAAATGCGGTTCATAATCACATTACGCCACCGCGTCAGCCCATAGGCGAATTGCGCCGGCAAATTACGCCGCGACCAGTTGGCGATCTTATTCTCGGCCGGCATGGACACAATATAGGTTGGTGAGCGCTGCAACATCGTCACTTTTTCCGCTTTTTTGGCCAGCGATGGCACAAGCGTTATCGCCGTCGCGCCCGACCCGATGACAAGCATTTTCTTGTTTTCATAATCGAGATCTTCGGGCCAAAATTGCGGATGGATAACCGGGCCTTTGAAGTTTTCTTCTCCCGGAAAATCGGGACGATGACCCTGCTCATAATTGTAATAGCCCGTGCATAAATGCACAAAATTGCAGGTGTACACTTCGTCTTGGGCAGTTTCATCATTATGAACCGTCACCGTCCACAAGCCGCGCTGTGTTGACCATTCGGCCTTGGTGACCTTACGGCTGAACCGGATTTTTTCCCGCAAACCGTCATCATCTACCGCGCCTTGCAGATAGGACATGATAGCTGGTCCGTCCGCAATTGCCTTCGCGTCCCGCCAAGGACGAAACGAAAAGCCAAGCGTGTACATGTCGCTATCTGACCGGATGCCGGGATATTTGAAAAGATCCCATGTACCCCCAATTGATGCGCGGCCTTCGAGTATCAGGAAAGACTTTTGCGGACAGTTTTCTATTAAATGATGTGCTGCGCTAATACCTGAGATACCCGCGCCTACAACCAGAACGTCAATATGTTCGTTTGTCATTTTTATTCCTTAACGAATTTCAATACCTGCCGCCTCGGCCTACCCCATTGTAGGGATGACAAAAGACTGATCCTGCACATCGCCCGAAGGCCAGCGCTGCGTGACCGTTTTTGTTTTCGTATAGAACCGAATGCCCTCTACACCATGCTGGTTCGTATCACCAAAGGCTGAACGCTTCCAACCGCCAAAACTATGATAGGCCACCGGCACTGGGATCGGCACATTTATGCCGACCATGCCAACATTGACTTTAGCGGCAAATTCGCGCGCAGCAAGGCCATTGCGGGTGAACAGCGCAACGCCATTACCATACTGATGCTCACTTGGCAGCCGTGCCGCAGCTTCCAGTGTTTCGGCGCGTACAACTTGCAAAACGGGGCCGAAAATTTCATCCCTATAGCTTTGCATATCTGGTGTCACCCGATCGAACAGCGATGGTCCAATAAAAAAGCCATCCTCGTGGCCCTGCAAACTTGCGCCGCGCCCGTCAACCAACAGATCAGCACCTTCATTGACCCCCATCTCAATATACGACTCGATGCGCTGGCGGTGCGTAGCCGTTACGACCGGACCAAAATGTGCATCTGGATCAGAGGCGACCCCGATTTTCAACTTGTCGATTTCCCCACGCATGCGATCGACAAAAATATCGGCCGTCTCTTCGCCCACTGGCACTGCCACAGGCAGCGCCATGCAACGCTCACCCGCGGATCCGAAAGCAGCCCCCGCAATATCGGCAACAACTTGGTCCATGTCCGCGTCCGGCAGAATAATGCCATGGTTTTTAGCCCCGCCCATTGCCTGCACGCGTTTGCCGTGGGCCGTGCCTGTTGCATAAACATATTGGGCAATATCAGATGACCCAACAAAGCTAACCGCACGAATATCGTCATGCGTTAGAATAGCGTCAACCACCACCTTGTCGCCCTGCACCACATTCAGCACGCCCTCCGGCGCACCCGCTTCGCGCATAAGCTCGGCCAGTCTTACCGGCACAGAGGGGTCTTTTTCCGAAGGCTTCAGAATAAATGCATTGCCACAGGCCAGCGCGATGCCGAACATCCACATCGGGATCATCGCCGGAAAATTGAACGGTGTAATACCCGCCACCACACCTAAGGGTTGGCGCATCGAATAAATATCAATGCCCGGTCCCGCACCTTCCGTATATTCGCCCTTCAACAGATGGGGGATACCGCAGGCAAATTCGATGACCTCAAGGCCACGCTGGATATCGCCCTTGGAGTCAGCAATAACCTTGCCATGCTCGCACGACAAAAGCGCCGCCAGTTCGTCCATATTTGCCTCAAGCAATTCCTTGAACCGGAACATAACACGCGCGCGCCGCTGCGGATTGGTCGCCGCCCATTCTGGTTGGGCCGCCAGCGCAGATTGCACCGCGCGGTCAACATCATGCGTCGTGCCCATGCAGACTTGTGCCTGCACCTGCCCCGTGCTCGGGTCGAAAATATCGCCCATCCGGCTGTCGCTACCCGCAACACTGTTACCTGAAATAAAATGTTGGACGTGTCTCATGGCTCTCTCCTGAGCGCGTAACTTAGAGCTTTAGATGCGCATTTGCCAAGCGATATGATTCTTGCACCCGCCACACCAATCGCCTCTAATGTTTGCATGTTTGCGCTGCATGCCCCCTTCCCGCCGGTCGTTCACGACACTGCGGGCACCCGACAAATTGACCGGGCCATTATTGATAATGGCACGCCGGGGTTTCAACTTATGATGCGCGCGGCGCAGGCGACCCTTGATCTGATTCGTAGACTTCCCGCCTCAAAAAATGACGCAACCGGCGCAGGCCTCACCAATATGGTGGTTCTGGCAGGGTCGGGCAATAATGGCGGTGATGGCTATGGGCTTGGCGCACTCGCTTGTTTAGCAGGTTTTGATGTCACAATACTCGGCTATGGCACGCCGACAGGTGACGCTGCACTGGCCCGTGATTTTTGCACTGATCTGGGCCTCAAAATTCATGACTGGACGGGCACATTGCCCCCAAGCGCACTTTATATTGACGCGCTGTTGGGCATTGGTCTCAATCGGGCACCCGATGGCCCATTAGCCGACATTATCAAAGCTCTCAACGCGGCACATCAGACGGACGCAGCGCGTATTATCGCGCTCGATATACCTTCTGGCCTCGATGCTGACACCGGCAATGCCTATACGCCTTGCAGTACAGCACACCACACCGTGACCTTTTTAACCTTAAAAGCCGGGATTTTAACCGGCGACGGGCCTGACAGATGCGGGGAAGTTCATTTCAGCGATTTGGGTCATGAAACGCGACGCGCACCTGCTGTCGCGCGGCTGCTAACCCCGCCGACGTGTCTCGCCATGTCGCCCGCCGCCACCGCTCATAAAGGCACGCGGGGCAGTGCAGCTTTGCTAGCTGGTGTGGTGGGCATGGAAGGCGCGGGCCAGCTGGCGGGCCTAGCGAGTTTGCGCGCCGGTGCGGGAAAGGTTTTTTGGGCCACGCCAGAAAACACCTTCGACCGACCGCCTGAATTGATTATCCTGACACCCGACGACTTATTGGCCCAGCTCGATACGTTCCGCGTGTGCATTGCCGGGCCGGGTCTTGGCGACGGGTTTGACACGCATCTGGAAACCATCTGGCACGCCGATATTCCCCTCGTGCTCGATGCGGATGGTTTACGCTGGCTGGCCCGCGCGCAGCCGGCAGCGCGACACGCCGCATTTATTGCGACACCACATCCGGGCGAAGCGCGCGCGCTCGCGCCGACGCCTGATCCGGACAGATTTGCCCAGCTTGCCAGCTTGCGGGCGCACTATGGCGGTACCTGGGTGCTGAAAGGTGCAGGCACATTAATTAGCGGCGAAATGACAACGATATGTCCGTTTGCCGATGGACGCCTTGGCACGGCAGGCGCGGGCGATGTGCTGGCGGGTATTATTGGCGGGCTGTGGTCGCAGCATCACGAACTGGCCGCAGACCAGATTGCCCAAGCCGGGGTTTACGTACACACCCATGCCGCAAGAACTGCGATCAATGCACGCGCGGGCCATAGCATTATCGCTGGAGATGTTTTGGACGCGCTGGGTGAAGCGCATCATCATGCGCGCAATATATTGTCGGGTCATAGCGAAATATGGTCGGCGCTTTAGATTCAAGCGAGATTAAAAATTTCGTGCTCGTGGGTCATGAACAAGCTGGAACCGGCAAAATCGATGAAGGTGCTTTCGTCAGCGACCAAAAAACGGCCAGCCTCCACCCCCGCCGGGGTCACCATGGCCGCGCGCATATGCTGCTCGTCGCGAAACCAAACTTCGGTAATACCGTCATAAGGGCTTTGTGTGCCGCGCCCCGCAGCAAGGTCGGCGTTCATCTCGGGCAGACACGTATGGCTCTGTACATAGCGCACGGCACCGATAGCCTCAGCCACACGTCGCACTTTCGGCGCGTGCTCATCCAACCAATAACGATAAAATTCATCGGCTGAAATATCAGCGCGACGACGAATGCAAAAAACGATCTTCAACATGAACAATCCTCCCAAAAACATCTTAGTGCAGAACATGGCACTGTGTCAGTCAGTTCAAGACATTCAGAGCTGCTTAGGCACCGCCTTCGACCTCTTCGCGCAAGATTTCAAGGGCCAGCCATTCTTCTTCTGCTTTTTCGAGCCGATCGCGCGCCGCAGATAATTGATCCGCCAACGCCGAAAACTGGGCTGCGTCACGGCTGAACAATGTGGGATCATCGAGTTTTTTCTGGCACGCATCGATTTGCACCCGCAGGTCTTCCATTTCTGCAGGCAAGTTCTCAAGGGCATATTTATCGCGATAGGTCAGCTTTTGCGCCGGGCGCGAAGGCGGCTTTTGGTTTTCAGATTTGACCTGTGATTTGTCCCCTGATGCATTTGTGCCTGATGCGCCAGTCGCACCCCCGCTCTGGGCTGATGGGCCGCCATTTTGCGCACGGCTCTGCGCTTTGCGTTGGGCCTGCATGTCGGAATATCCACCAGCATATTCAACCCATGCGCCATTATCCTCCGATCGGATAATGCTGGTGACTGTATGGTCGAGGAAGTCGCGATCATGGCTCACAAGAATAACCGTCCCGTCATAAGCGGCGATCATTTCCTGCAGCAGGTCAAGCGTCTCCAGATCAAGATCGTTGGTCGGCTCATCCATAACCAGCACATTAGACGGCTGGCGCAGGCCGCGCGCAAGCAAAAGCCGGGCCAACTCACCGCCGGACAAAACATTGGCGGGTGTGCGCATTTGTGCCGGATGAAACAGAAAGTTTTTCATATAGCCGATCACGTGCATTGTCTCCTCGCCGATAGACACGAGATCGCCAGCGCCATCGGTCAGCGCATCCTTGATGGTCCAATCCTTTTTGATACCCGCCCGGGCTTGATCGAGCACCAGCACGGAAAGATTTTTACCCAAGCGAACATTGCCGCTATCGGGTTCCAGTTCCCCTAACAGCATTTTTAGCAAGGTGGTTTTGCCGGCCCCGTTCGCACCGACGAGACCCACTCTGTCGCCACGCTTAATTTGCGTCGTGAACCCGTCGACCACGCGCTTGTCGCCAAACTTTTTGACCAGCTTGTCGGCCTTCACAACCAGCTTGCCAGACTTTTCACCTGCTACCAGCGCTGCATCAACCTGACCATCTGGGCCACGATGGTCTTGCCGGTTTTGGCGTAACTGCGCAAGCTCGGCAACGCGACGCACATTGCGTTTGCGTCGCCCCGAAACGCCGTAGCGTATCCAGTCTTCCTCGCGGGCGATTTTGCGGTCGAGCTTGTGCTGTTCTTGTTGTTCACGCTCCAATTCAACATCGCGCCAATCTTCAAAATGGGTGAAATTTTTGCGCATAATGCGCGTGCGTCCGCGGTCGAGCCAAACCGTCTGATCGGTTAGGTTTTTCAAAAACCGGCGGTCATGGCTCACAACCACCAGCGCGGAATTAATTTGCCGCAAGCTGGTTTCCAGCCATTCAATCGCAGGCAAATCCAGATGGTTTGTTGGCTCGTCGAGCAGCAAAATATCGGGCTGGGGTGCCATGACATGCGCCAGCGCCACCCGGCGGCGCTCCCCGCCCGACATTGGCGTGAGCGGTGCCGTTGCCTCGATATTTAGGTCGGCCATGATCTGATGCGCGCGCTGTTTATCTTCATTATCCATCACGCCCTGCAGAACATAATCACCCGCGGTCTCGAAGCCGGCGAAATCTGGACTTTGCGCCAAGTACGATACGAAAACCCCCGGCTGCACAAA
>DKNW01000045.1 GCA_002469805.1 Rhodobiaceae bacterium UBA7378 | reverse complement strand
TGAGGCGATTGACGCGGCGCTGGCCGACCAAGAAGACCCCGACGCAAACACTAAGGGCGGTTTACTGGCCCGCTTCCGCCGCGGCACAAAAGATGTGCACATGCTGGTCGGTGTGAAGGACGCAAGTTCAGCATATGAAAATCAGGCCAGCGGGTCGCGATTACCGTCCACCCTCCTTCGTGTGCTGGTTTTGGTTGTCGTGGCGGCGGTGCCGCCTTTCGTTAATCTGGTTTTTATTCAACCCCAGATTTCCAACAATAATATCAAGCTTTCAGAAATGCGCCAATTCGAGGCCAAAGCCGGTGACGATAAGAAAATAGCGCTCGATCTCGATCAAAAGATCGTCCGCGCTCAAAAAATTAGCGCACGGCTGGCAGAAAATTTACCGCCTTCGTCAGATTTTGAAGCGCTGTTTGCTTCTTATATGGCTGCGTTAGAGCGCTATGGTGTCGAAATTAACAGTTACAATATCTCGTCGAATGAAGAGCGCAGCGCGCCGATTTCCAACAGTAAGATGATCGCCAATTTGGTTGAGATTGAGCTGGTCGGCCGCTATGACGTTTATGCCGAAATTCGCCGCGTTTTTGTCGAGGAGAGCCGACAAATCATTGTTGTCGATGAAATTATGACGGCGCTGCCTGACAGTCTAGATCTAAATATCAAAGCCAAAATGATTGTGCCCACACGAGGTAAAGATAGTGAGTAGGCGGTGGTTACTTCTTCTATTGGCGGGCGGCATATGCGGCACAATAAGCGGTGCGCATATCAGCGTGGCCCAAGATATACAGGCAGCTGATCCGCAAGACCCGTTTGTGCGGGGGCTGGTTCGATTGGACGAGAAACTGCGTTTGCAACGCGAAGCGGAACGGCTGGCGCGCGAGGCTTACGCGCGCGAACAGGGTATCACTGGGCAGGTACTCGACACCGAAACAGGGGAAATGGTGCCGCTGGGTCTGCCCTTGTCTGATCCCGATTTCTTTACCGCCTTTGCTGCCCGCAATTACAGGCTGGATGGGCTAGTTCTGTCACGCCCCGACCGCGAGCCAGTGATCCATGTCTATAAGGAATATTTAAAGCCGCGATATGGCATCTTATACTGGTCTGGTATCGAGCGCCGATGGGTGTATGAACGTAAAAGCGCCCGCCCGATAGCTGAAATTGCCACACAGTTCAATATGCAATTGCCCGATCTGATGGCGATTAACGGTGTCTCTCGCCCTGACCAGCTATTCGACCAAGACCGTATTTATGTTTCGCCCCGCGATAATGGCCCGCTTATTCATATCGTGCAGCGTGGCGATAGCCTCAGTAAACTCGCTAAGATTTATCGCACTGGCGTCGGCAGTTTGCGCGTGCGCAACGGTGTGGACAGCAAGGGCACGCTGCAAATAGGCCAGCGTCTGCTTATTCGTGAAAAGACGCTGGATGCTGATATGACCCGCACGGCTGTTGCCGCACCGGGGCCTGACGAAGAAGATCGTGAATCGCGAGCACGGCGCTATTATGCGCGCCTTGGACAATATGAAACCAAGACGCAAGCCTTGCGCGGCACGCGCGAATTTTTCGAGAAATATTTCGATTATATGGATAGTGATATTGCACTGCGGCAAGAGCGCGATATCGATAATTCGGGCCGGCTTTTTTACAATATGGATATCGGGCCGTTGCGATCTAAACGCCACGGTGAAGCCTATTGTGCGCTCTACCGGCGCGACGGGATGCCGTGCCTGGTTGTGGCGCGTGTGCCTGGCCCCGAGCGCACAAGAAACTTTGACAGCCAAGCGATTATTTCCGTCTCGCCTTTCGTGTTTTATGACGACGATGACGAAGAACGCGACACGGGCCGCACCAATGTCGAGGCGCTGACCAAGCTGGAATATTTCTTGACCGAGGGGCAGGTGCTGGGCAATGCAGAAGGAACGATTGCAAAAATTACCGACAGCGAGATTTACCTCACCGATGCGCGCGGCTATTTGCTGACCCTGCCGCTGAAACGCATTCCTGAACTTGACCCGATTGCGAAAAAGAAACGCGAAGCTGAGGCGCGCCAAGCTGCGCTCAATGAGGCTGCTGCGGTGGCAGGTGCGGCTACCAGTGGCGTTGAAGCGCCAGATGCATCGGTTGACAATCTGGGTGTTGCCAAACGGCTTAAGGAGGGCGAGGCCAAGCGGCGCAGCGGGTCTGTCGACGCACTGAATAAAGTGCTCGGAGCGGACGTTGAGTAGTGTGGGCGCGCAAATAGGCTGTCATGGTTGAGTATACAAAAGATGTTGCAGATCGGGTGCTGCGGATTTTGAAAGCCAGCGGCACCGTGCCGGCAGATGAGTTAAAGGAGTATCTGCTCAAGGCAGATTCGCGCTCGGCAGCGGCGCTGGATTTACTGATGAAAGAGCGGGTGGATGAAGAGCTTGTCCTGACCATCTTGTCACGCGCCTATGCATTGCGGCGCAAAACTATCTCACCGGATGAGATTAGTGAGGAAGCGGTCAAGGCTGTGCCGAGCGATATGATCACCAAGCATTTTGTTCTGCCGTTCGCGCGCGAAGGCCGGTTTTTGCGTGTCGGCACGGTGGACCCGACGAAGGCGACGCTGGGCAATCAAATT
>DKNW01000072.1 GCA_002469805.1 Rhodobiaceae bacterium UBA7378 | reverse complement strand
TTTTGTTTGAGGGTGCACAAGGCGCGCTGCTGGATGTCGACCATGGAACTTACCCTTATGTCACCTCCTCCAACACCATTGCTGGGCAGGCCGCTATTGGCACGGGCATTGGCCCATCGGCGCTGAGCCATGTGTTGGGCATCACCAAGGCTTACACTACGCGGGTGGGCGAGGGGCCGTTTCCAACCGAGTTAGACGATGAGGTGGGCCAGCGCCTTGGCGAGCGTGGCCGTGAGTTTGGCACTGTCACGGGCCGCAAACGACGGTGTGGTTGGTTTGATGCCGTGCTGGTGAAACAAATTGTGCAGACCGCGGGCATTGACGGTATTGCGCTGACAAAACTCGACGTGCTGGATGGCTTCGACGAAATTAAAATTTGCACGCATTACCAGCTCGACGGCTGTGATATTGACTATCTGCCCGCCAACGCCGCTGAGCAAGCGCGTGTTACGCCGGTTTATGAAACGCTTGAAGGCTGGAGCGAGACGAGCTATGGCAAGCGCTCATGGGCCGCGCTACCGGCTAATGCCGTGCGTTATGTGCGCTACATTGAAGAACTGATCGGCGCGCCGGTCACGCTTTTGTCAACCAGCCCCGAGCGCGACGACACAATTCTGGTTAAAGACCCGTTCGAGGACTGAGTATAAGGGATCACTTTCCCTTTTGGGAAAGCCCAGCCCGCCTTCTCCCTTCTAACACCCTAGTCATCGAACCAGAGCTGTTGGGCATTGCCATGGGCAATAGCCGCCACGGTCGTGGGGCTGAGCATGCTGAACAGCTTGTTATACCGCGCTATGGTTTTGCCGAGGCTGTCGAAATGCCCGCATAAGTCACTGCCTACCATAAAGCGGTTGGGGTTTTCCTCAATGAGTTGCACCCATTCGGCCTTTGGTAGGTCGTTATTGTCTGGGTCGCAAATTACATCATCGAAAACCACCCAGGCGATATCGACTTTCAGGTTAGAAAATTCGTTCAACAGCGCATCTGTCACTTTGAAATAGTCTTTGCCGCCAATGCGCCGCGAGATGCCGCAATGCGCCCATACAAGGTTGAGCTTGGGAAAGCCGGTCAGCACATGGCGCAATTCGTGCAGATATTCAAAATGGTCATGAATGCCCACCGACGTCACATTTTGGTGGATCATCAGCGGCAGCTGCCTGTCGATGCAGAATTGGAAAATCGGCTCCAGCGCCTTGTGGTTAATGCGCGCCACTTCTTCCATCGTCAAATTGGTCAAATCATCATGGCGCAGCAGCAATTCGCCCACGCCCTTCCAGATAGGATATTTATTATAGATGTATTCCAGATGGTCGATAGCCAGACAATCGGTCGGGTTAAACCCGCAAATCATCGGCGCGAAGCGCTTCTGGTCTTGCTTGGAAAGCGCCAGATATTGCTCGGCCACCACCTCGTCTGTCAGGCCGTAATAATAACACGGCGCATTATCATCTAGATAGTAAAACGGCGGGTGCGGCTCGAACGACTCCCATTTCTTTTTCACCGGCAGGCCGAATATCACGCTTTTGTCGATATTTGCCGCATCCATTTGTTTCAGCAGGGCAGACAGCCCGTCTGTCTTTTGCAGAAAATCGACAATATGCATGTGCATGTCGATGACGGGCTCATGCGCGCGATCCTCTGTCTGGGTTGCGTGCTTCTTCTCAATCGCTGCCATGTGGCTCATTTCCTGCTCCTTTTTGTTTTTTTTAGGAAATCGGGTGTTAGCGTGGCGGCGATTGGCGCGAAAGACAAGCTGTAATTTAAGACAATTCGGGGCAGTGCTTATGCGACAGGAGCCGATAAAATCTGAAACAAACCATGAGGAAAGGTAATGCCGACGGCGGTTATTGGGGCCGTGCGCTACCACCACCGCGCGACCGTGTTTCTTAGCCAGCCACGCTCAATCTGAGGTGGAGAAATGGCAAATAGATATAGGAAGTAAGTTACCAGTTCCTAGCACTTGAACACACAACTCTAGCCGCTTCGTCACTACTAACCCTCAATCAACCCGCGGTCTTGGGCCTGTTCCGTCATGGCGGTGCGGAGTTTTTCAAACGCACGCGCCTCGATCTGACGGATGCGTTCGCGGCTCACGTTAAAACGGTGGCTGAGGGTTTCCAGCGTGTCGGGTTCGTCTTTCAGGCGGCGGGCTTGCAGAATTTCGGCCTCGCGTTCGTTCAGCGTGGCAAGAGCACCCAGCAATAACTGCCGGCGGGCATCCATCTCGTCTTCTTCCGCAAGTACGACCTCTTGGCTCTCGGCACTATCTTCCAGCCAGTCTTGCCACTCGCCGCCATCTTCGCCTTCACTGCCGCGCCCGCGCATGGGCGCGTTAAGCGACTGGTCGCCGGTCGACATGCGCCCGTCCATCATTTCCACTTCGTTTTCCTGCACGCCAAGGCGCTCGGCAATTTCGCTGACTTGTTCGGGGGTCATCGAGCCGCCATCAATGGCGTTAATCTCGCCCTTCAAGCGACGCAAATTGAAAAACAGCTTCTTTTGTGCCGCGGTGGTGCCGATTTTGACCAGCGACCACGAGCGCAAGATATATTCCTGTATCGAGGCGCGGATCCACCACATGGCATAGGTGGCGAGACGGAAGCCACGCTCGGCGTCGAATTTTTTAACCGCCTGCATCAGCCCCACATTGCCTTCGGAAATAACCTCGCCAATGGGCAGGCCGTAGCCGCGATAGCCCATGGCGATTTTGGCGACCAGCCGCAAATGGCTGGTGACGAGCGTGTGCGCGGCCTTGACGTTGTCCTTTTCGGCATAGTCGCGGGCCAGTTCATACTCTTCCTGCGCTTCGAGAATGGGAAACTTGCGAATTTCAGCGAGATAGCGCGACAGGCTGCCCTCTGGTGAGGGGGCAGGCGCAAGCGCGGTGGATTTCGCCTTTTTGGGGGCGGGCTCTTTTGCGCCAGCTTTTTTCGCGTCTAGTTTCTTATCATCTGCCATGCTTTGCACTTTATTTTGCACTATTTTGTGCACTGTTTTGTGCACTGCTTTGTGCACTGTGAGGTTACCTCTCAAGATATATAGAGCCACAATATGGCAATTTAAAGGGCATGCGCTGAAACTTGGGTTAAGCGGTTGATATCACCGCGTGTTTTCCAGCGCCGTCAGCAAGCGGGCCAGATCATCCGGCAGCGAGGCCTCAAACGTCATAGCCTCGCCCGTGGCGGGGTGTTCAAAGCCCAAAAGCTGGGCGTGCAAGGCCTGTCGCTCCAGCGCGGTGAGTGCGGCAGTGGCGGCATCATCCAGGTGGCGGGTTCGGCTTTTCATGCCCGCGCCATACACCCCATCGCCCAGCACAGGGTGGCCGATATGGGCCATATGCACGCGTATCTGGTGCGTGCGGCCCGTCTCCAAATGGCAAGCGACGTGGGAAACCTGCCCGCCGATAAAGCTTTCACGGGCTTGATAATGCGTGACGGCGTGGCGCGCGCTTTCATGCTTTGACACGGCCATTTTCTTGCGGTTATTCGGCGCGCGCGCAATGGCGGCCTCAACCTTGCCAACGCCAGGCAGGGGCGTGCCCCACACCAGTGCCTGATAACTGCGCCGCATGCGCCCGTCGCGGCCATGGGCGGCAAATTGCTCGCTAAGCGAGAGATGCGCGGCATCGGTTTTGGCGGCTACCATGACGCCGCTTGTGTCTTTGTCGAGCCGGTGGACAATGCCCGGGCGCTTTTCCCCGCCAATACCCGACAGCGTGTCGCCGCAATGAGCGATGAGCGCGTTTACCAGCGTTTTATCGCGATTGCCAGGAGCCGGATGCACCACCAGGCCCGCCGGCTTGTTGAGCACGATGAGATGGGCGTCCTCGTGCAAGATATCGAGCGGCATGGCCTGACCGGTAACGCGGGTTTCCTGCGGTGGCGGCACGCGCAACACAATCTCGTCATCTGGTTTGACCCGCCATGCTGGGTCTTTTATCGTGTCGGTCGTTGCGTTTCGGGCGGCCTGACATGCGCCGGCCTTGACTAGCGCCTGCAAACGGGCGCGGCTGATTTCCGGCGCATTGTGTGCCAGTATCTTGTCGAGCCGCGTGCCATTATCTTCGGCGCGTACAACAAAGCGTATGTCCGCGTGCGCGGGGGGAACCAAAACCATGACTGACCATACACAAATCCCGCCGGATGGGGAAACTGGCCCGGTGGAAGCAGGCGAAAATGGCGACAATAATGCGGGGCGCGCGCGCTATGTGCGCACGCTGCTAATTGTCGTGATTACGCTGGGGCTGATTTTGCTGGGCGGTGCGGCGATTGTTATCGGTACCATAATTAAGCGGGTCAGTGACCCGGAGGGCAATGTGCCGGTCAAGCCCGGTTTCGGTGAAACACAAATTGAACTGCCAGCGGGCAGTGTGCTGGATGAGGTGATAGCCGCTGACGGTCGCCTGATTTTGCGCCTGCGGGACAAGGCTGAGGGCGGGCATACGCTGATTTTGCTCGACCCGCGCCGCGGTGAAGAGCGTGGCCGTATCCGGCTTAAACAGGAATAATAAAATGATATTTAAACTTGTGATCGCGATTGTCGTGCTGGTCGTGGGCGGGCTTTATATCGCCTATCGCGTAGCCGACCGCGAAACTAAAACAGCGGCAAGTTTCCGTGCGTCGTCGGGTTACGAAACGGCGGCATTACAACATGGTACGACGGCATTTCGCACCTATGGGCCGGTGGGCGCGCCGGCAATTATTTTGGTGCATGGCGCTACGCTCGGTTCGCTCACCTATCAAGACTATGCCGCGCCGCTTGTCGCGGCAGGCTTCAGGGTTGTGCTTTATGACCAATATGGACGGGGTTTTTCTGACCGCACCGATACGCCGTTTAGCATTGATCTCATGCGCGCGCAGCTTGACGGGTTAATGGACCATCTGGACCTTGGTGCGGTGCATCTCTACGGCGTGTCGCTTGGTGGGGCAATTGTCGCGCGCTTTGCCGCCGAACATCCCGAAAGGGTTATTACGCTGGGGCTGCAAGTGCCGGTTATTGGCGGCGTAAACGTGTCGCGCAGCGTGATGGTAGCGCGTTTGCCAATTATCGGGCCGCTTCTGGCGCGGCTTTACGCGATCCCTGCCATAATCCAACGCGGCGAGAGCTTCAGTCCCGAAACCGAAACTGGCCAGGCATTGATGGCGCATTTCAAAGAGCAGTTCGCGGTAATGGGCACAGAGCGCATGATTACGCAGATGATCACCGGCGATGCATTATCCGATCGCATGGACGACCACCGCACCATTGCGGCGGCGGGTGTGCCGGTGCATTTTGCCTATGCGAGCGATGATCCCGAAATTCCGGCTGCGGAGGTTGAGGCTGCAATTGCGGTTTATAATGCGGCTGATGCGCATCAATTTACCGGCGGGCATTTCTTCTCTTATGGCAAGGTCGATGAACTAGCCGCGCTTTACGCCGCCTTCATTGAAAGTCAGACGCGATAGGGCATTAGTGGACGTAATTAAGATAAATTAGGCTAGAACGGAAACCAACCGCTGTCGCGGGTGAATTTCAAATACCCAATGCTGACACCTGCGCGCAGGCCGATACCAGCCCGCATGGGCGCCAGAACGATATTGTCGCGTTGCAGATAGTTAACCGCGACACCGCCCAGATAAAACGCCGACCCGTCGACGCCCCCAAAGCGCCGATAAATATCATCCACGCGATCCAAGCCATAGACTAATGTGAAACTTTTGGCCGCATTTCCGCCCGTATCCACGCCGGCTGACGGTCCGCGCCAATAAATCGGATACTGATTGCCATCTTGGGTTTCCAGCGTGCCTCGCCCATAGCGCAAGCCAAATACGACCGCTGCGCTCACTTCCTCGCCGCGAATAATGGCATCGGGAATACCATATTGGCTGAAAACCTTATCCATGATTTCTGCCATCGATTCAGCCGTGGTGCCAAGATATTTTGCGGCCGAGACGACTAGCATGCTTTCTGAAAAATCTTCAACCTTGGGAGGAAATTGTTCCTGCGCGTGGCTGGCGGGGACACTGAGTAAAAACGCCAGAGCCACTAGCCGCAATAGGTGGCGTAACCCGGGAAAATGCAAGCCAGTTTCCCGCGAACGACTTACCCGCAAGCGATTAATCCAGCGGTTTTTGATCCCTGACAAATCATATCCTCTAATTGGTTCGAATCGCATCTTGCCAGTTGTGGTGTGCGGCTGCAATAAAAGAAGGGTTATCGAGAGCCCTGTCCAGCTTGCCATATTCAAGTGGAGAGCCATCTTCGCGCGTAACCAGACCACCGGCGGCGTTTAAAATGGCGTGTCCGGCGGCGGTGTCCCATTCCATCGTTCTGCCATGGCGCGGATAAAGATCGGCGACCCCTTCGGCAAGCAAACAGAATTTATAAGAAGATGCGGCAGGGATCACATCGCGAATGTGGAGTTGATTAATCAGGGCATCGGTTTTTTTGTCACGATGCGAGCGGCTTGCGAGAACCCGCAAGCCATTATCCGGGAATGGAGAAATCCGCAAGGCTTCGGCCTTACCCATATCAAGCGTGTCGGTTGGCGCGAGCTTGATCAAAAATGCGCTTTGGGGGCCGGAAAAATAAAGCTTTTCGTGAACCGGCGCATAGATCACTCCTGCAACGGGCCGAGTTCCCGAAATCAGCCCAATATTCACCGTGAAATCCTTGCGCTTGGCAATGAAATCGCGTGTGCCGTCGAGCGGATCTACGAGAAAGAAATGCGGGGCCAATTTGTCGGGCACTTGTTCGGAACACGCTTCTTCACCGACCATCTGAATGTCGGGCGCAAGCGTTGCAAGGGCCTGCTCGATCATCGTCTCGGCATCACGATCTGCTTGCGTTACAGGTGAATTGTCAGATTTTTCTTCCGTCTCCACGCCGTTTTTATAATGATGCATTATGCGCGCGCCAGCTTCCAATGTTGCCTTGCACAAGGCGCGCATGAACTCTGTTTCATGCGGGTCGAAAGGAAGCGGTGATGCAGTCATGCGACGTGCATAACACTAGCAGGGGCGCTTGCACAACCGGTTGGTGCGGCTGAGGCCTAAAAACTCAGGCGACAGCTTGTGCGTTCACCCGGTAACCACGCCCCCAAACCGTCTCGATCAAGGCTGTGTCGTGCGTTTCGCGGCTGATTTTCTTGCGAAGTTTGCAGACAAACACATCAATAATCTTCATTTCAGGCTCATCAATGCCGCCGTATAAATGATCGAGGAAGGTTTCCTTGCTCACCACACGACCACTGCGTAGGCACAGCAATTCCAGCATCTGATATTCTTTGTTGGTCAGATCAAGCGGGCGTCCGTGCACTGTGACTTGGCGTGCGTGCAAATCTAATGTCAGATCACCAAATTCGAGGACATTGCTGCAATGCCCGTTTGCCCGCCGGACAAGTGCTTCCAGCCGCGCAATCAACTCTCTGGAATGTACTGGCTTGGTCAAATAATCATCCGCGCCCAAATTCAGGCATGACAACCGCGCTTCCATCTCTGTTTGTCCTGATAAGATCAAAACAGGTGTTTGGTTTCCGGCACTACGAAATTCATTCAGCACTTCGCTTCCCGTCATGTCCGGCAAACCTAAGTCCAGAACGATCGCTTGATAATCATAGATCTCGGCCAGTTCGATTCCGCTTTCACCGCTTTCGGCCTGATCGACTTGAATGTTTTGGTCTTCCAGTATTTCACTCAGGGCACTGGCAAAAACTGCATCATCATCGATAAACAAAATACGCATTAAAAAACTCCCATAAAAAGCGTTAAGCAACATGGAAATGACAGCGCAAATATGTGCACACAGACAAATCAACTTTTTGTGATCGGGTGTGAAAACGGGGGCTTGCAGGCGCGGGCGCGTTGCATATAGTGCATCCAGAAGGAGATTTTGTAATGGAAAACCCGATAACGCAGGACATTTTAAAAGATCTGCCGGTTATCGACCTAGCTATCGGTGCACCCGAACAGCGCGCGGGCCAGCGCGTGGTGGTGGCGATGTCTGGGGGCGTGGATAGTTCGGTTGCCGCTGCGCTGGTGAAGCGGGCGGGCTATGACGCGGTGGGCATCACGCTTCAGCTTTACGATCATGGCGAGGCCATACGGCGCAAAGGAGCATGCTGCGCCGGTCAGGATATTCATGATGCGCGCAACGTCGCGGCGCGGCTGGAAATGCCGCATTATGTGCTCGATTACGAATCGAAGTTCCGCGACAGCGTGATGAATGAATTTGTCGACAGCTATCTTGATGGGCATACGCCCATTCCCTGTATCCGGTGCAATGAGACGGTTAAGTTTCGTGACCTGCTGGGTGTTGCCCGCGATCTCGAAGCAACAGCCATGGTTACCGGCCATTACATCGCCACACGGCGCGGGGCGTCGGGTTGGGAAATGTTTCGGCCGGCCGATCTAGCGCGCGATCAGTCGTATTTTTTGTTCTCTACCACACAAGAGCAACTGGATTTTCTACGCTTTCCGCTGGCGCATCTCGATAAGAGCGATATTCGCCGCTTCGCGGCGATGCTTGACTTGGGTGTTGCCGACAAGCCCGATAGTCAGGATATTTGTTTTGTACCTAACGGTGATTATGCCGGTGTTAT
>DKNW01000044.1:1929-25356 GCA_002469805.1 Rhodobiaceae bacterium UBA7378 | reverse complement strand
TTTCAGGGATGCGTTAGAGCAAGTGCAGAGCAAGCTAGTGCATCGGTCACACTCAGGTCACAATGAGGGCGTCTGAAAGCTCGACTAAATGAAAGGGATGCTTATTCGTTGAAAATAGGCACGTCTGTCTATAATCTTACTAATGTTGTGAAGACAGTCAGTTGGCATTGATTTTGTCGCAGCCGGTGGTGGGCGATACTGGGATTGAACCAGTGACCCCTACCATGTCAAGGTAGTGCTCTCCCGCTGAGCTAATCGCCCGTGCCACACAATGCGCGCCGTTTATTCCAGCAATCCGGCTCAAAAGCAAGCCTTTTCAGGCAAGCCTCTCGCAAATGACGACGATACATTGCACACCCGCACCCGCGACATTGAAACCAATATATTTGACTGGGGAAGTGTGATAACTTTTGACAAATGGATGCGGGATACAAAGTTTTTGATTTCAGCGAACCGGCGGCCGGTACGCCCGCCCAACCCTTGCTGGTAAGTTCACCGCATAGCGGCGCCGAATATCCTGACGATTTTCTGGCATCTTCCCGCCTTGATGCCCATGCGATCCGCCAATCCGAAGATATGTTTGTCGCCGATCTGTTTGCTGACATTGAAAAGTCTGGTGCCAGTCTGCTAGCCGCACGTCTCCCGCGTGCATATCTGGACCTCAATCGCGCCCCGTTTGAACTGGAACAGGAATTATTCGAAGACGACCTGCCTTCGCAGTTTAATTCAACCTCATTGCGCGCCCGCGCAGGCCTTGGCACCGTGCCGCGCCTCGTTGCCGAAAACACCCCGATTTACGATGGGAAGCTTGCCTTTGCCGAAGCCGAGCATCGCATAAACAAATTTTACAAACCCTTTCACACTGCACTCTCCGACAAACTTGACGACTTGCAGCGCAATTTCGGGGCAGCGATCCTGCTTGATGCGCACTCTATGCCGTCGCAGGCAATTCGGCATGCAGCCGGGCGCATCAAACAACCACAAATAGATATTGTGCTAGGCACACGTCACGGGCGGGCCTGCCACATGTTCTTGACCGAACAGATCGAAACATTCCTCAACGCCCGCGGACTGAAAGTTGCTCGCAACCAACCTTATGCGGGCGGCTACATCACCGAACATTACGGCCGCCCTGTCAAAGGCGTGCACGCCATCCAAATTGAAATAAACCGCGCTGTCTATATGGACGAACGCAGCTACCGACGTCACACAGGGTTCGATGAATTATCGGCAACCATGCGTGCGCTTGTCGCCCATATCGTGTCTATACCGGATCTGGTCGCCCAACTTGGCGGGACCGTGCCGGAGGGAAAATCGGCAGCGGAGTAATCAATGGCTGATCTACATGCGCTTATGGCTTTCGCACATCGGCTGGCGGATGCAGCTGCGGAAGAAACCCTGCCTTTATTTCGCGCAACGCTGGATATTGAAAACAAGCTCGATGCCGGCGCGTTTGACCCCGTAACCCGGGCCGACCGAAATGCGGAAATATCGATCCGGAAGTTGATCGAAGCCGAATATCCCGACCATGCAATTTTGGGCGAGGAGTTCGGCGAAAAGTCTGGAAATGAATTTTGCTGGGTGCTTGATCCGATCGACGGCACACGCTCATTCATCGCTGGCATGCCATGCTGGGGAACCTTGATCGCGCTGTCGCAAAACGGCGCACCTGTTCTGGGCGTGATGGACCAACCTTATGTTGGTGAACGTTTCTGCGCCATCCGTGGTGGGCCAGCAGAAAACATTCGGGCGGGAAAATCGACCAAAATTGAGACGCGCGCTTGCCCATCACTCAACATGGCGACCGTGGCAACGACGGCACCCGAATTGTTCACAACCCCAGGCAGCGCGCAAGCGTGGTCGGAGATATCGCGCACCGCGCAACTCGTGAGATATGGGGGCGATTGGTACAATTATGCGTTACTGGCTGCTGGTTTCATCGACGTGGTAATCGAGGAAGGCTTGCAGCCATATGACATTCAAGCCCTCATTCCGGTTGTCGAACAGGCCGGCGGCGTCATCACTGACTGGCAAGGCGGACCGGCACATGCGGGTGGGCAAGCGCTGGCGTGCGGCGACCCCAACTTGCACGCAGGTCTATTGGCGCTTCTGCCGTAGTAATCAGATACCGGCCTTTTCAACAAAAAAAGCGTCTACATCATCAAGGAATGTCCGCCGGACCGGATCGACTTCCATCATTAACTCATGCATGGCGTTTTGATAAACCTTGCAGCGGCCATCTGCGACATGCGTCGCCACATGTTCGTGCATGGCGTTATCGACAAGCATTTCTTTTTCAGCAGAACCGATAAACATAGGCGTCCTGACGCGCTTGAGATAGCGGGGTGATTTGGTGCGGCGAATGGTTGCAAAAGTTGTCATCGCCCAGCCGAGGCTGCGCCCGTTCACCTGCAAGCGCGGGTCGAACGCAAACAGCGCTTCGGTGCGGTTGTAGCGCGCCTCATCGCTGGTGACACGATTAACGCTCGGGTTTTCTGCAGTGCGTGTCGGTGGGTCGAAGCGGCTCCAGCTATCGACGCCAGAGAACAGCGCAATCCATGGCAAAGCAAGGCGCAAATTGCGCTCTATAGCGGGTGTAAAGCGCAAGCCGAACATTGGCGCTGATTGCGCCAGTGCCACAAACCAGTCGGGATGCTTGCGCGCTGCACGCAGTGAAATTTGCCCACCCATGCTATGAGCCAGTCCAAGATAAGGCGGCGGGCAACTGGCCTGCACCAGACGCTCAAAACGATCTTCCAGATCTTCGACATTCTGGTCAAATCGTGTGAGGTGCAAACGCTGAGGGTTTTTCGAATTTCCGTCCGAAAGCCCATGGCCGCGCCATTCAAGAACGGCAACGCAATAATTGCGCGCCAGTAAATCGCCAATTGTTTCGAAATATTTTTCAATAAACTCGGAGTAGCCGGACATTAACACAACCGTGGCACGCGGTTTTTGGCCGGGCATAAAAACCGCATTGCGCAGTTTCTTGCCATCGCGTGCATGCAGATACCCCACCTCACCGATTCCCGGTAGCGGATTGCCTGCCATTTCCACAAACTCAGCCTGACTATCCCATTTTATCTTTTGCATTATTTTTCCTTTTTGTGATGCCTAGAATGTTCTGAAAACCCTGACCCGTCTGGTGTTTATTATACCAGTCGTCTAACATGACGTTATTATTTAAGCAAAAAAAGGGCGAGAAAAAACATGTCATCGAGCTCACGTAGTGCGCCAGTTTGGGCGAGTCAGGCCGGGTTTATTTTCGCCTGTATTGGCGCGGCCGTCGGTTTGGGCAATATCTGGAAATTCCCCTATATGACTGGCGTTCAAGGTGGCGGTGCATTTGTGTTGATATATCTCGCCTCAATTTTTGCCATTGCCATACCGATAGCTGCGGCTGAGTTGGTCGTTGGCCGACAGGGGCGTGGCGACGCGCAAACGGCTATGAAAAATCTTGCTGTCGAAAGTGGCCGGTCATCGCGCTTTGCTGTCATCGGATCACTGGGTGTGTTGGGTTCGTTCATTTTGCTCACCTTCTATGCGGTGATTGCCGGATGGGTGACGGCCTATATTGCGCGCGCAATATCTGGCGACATTAAAGGTCTTGATGCGACATCAGCCGCTGACCTGCTGAATGCCTTGCATGCGGCACCTCTAGAGATGATTGCCCATCAGCTTTTATTTTTAGGCGTTATTGGACTTATTTTGATCCGCGAACTGACCGCAGGCCTTGAGCGAGCGAACCTCGTTATGATCCCGCTCTTGATCATCATGCTTGTCGGCATCGCGCTATACGGCATGATTGCCGGCGACGCTGGCGCTGCTATTGCGTTTTTGTTCACACCTGATTTCAGCAAAATCACGCCAGAAACAATACAATCGGCAATCGGGCATGGTTTTTTCTCGGTAGGCGTAGGCGCGGCCATGCTTATCACCTATGGCGCTTATGTTGACCGGCAGGTCGACCTCGCCAAAACCGCCATTGTCATTGGCATCGCAGACACGGTTATTGCCCTTCTTGCAGGCGTTGGGGTTTTCGCCATTGTGTTCGGCGAAGGGCTAGATCCAACTGGCGGCCCAGGGCTTATTTTCACGACGCTGCCACTGGCCTTTGCACAGCTTCCTGGCGGCAGTCTCCTCGCTGTCATTTTCTTCACGCTTGTATTTTTCGCAGCCTTGACCTCCGGCCTGTCGCTCGCGGAAGTGACAATTCGCTGGGCCGAACACAGTTTTGGCCTGTCGCGGGTGAAAGCTGTGGGCTTGATGTTGTCATTGTCTTTTGTCATCGGGTTGGCGAGCGTGTTTTCATTTAATATCTGGTCAGATGTTCGTCTCGCCGAAACCGGCCTCATGGCCGATAAAACGCTCTTCGATGTGAAAGACTATGTGGTGACAGCGCTTGTTATGCCGATTTGCGGTCTAGGGGTCGTAACATTTGCAGCATGGGCCGCGCCTATTGACCTTATCAAAACGGCCATGGGCAGCTCTGATGTGATTTTCGACTGTTGGCTGTGGTCGGCGCGCATCATTGCGCCACTTGGCATTCTATGGATGCTATGGACTGGGTTGTGAGAAGTTTTTAGGCTTATAATCAACGCCTTAGGAACTATTTTTAAAATTTCAAGCCCTTGAAGCGTGAAGGTTATCTCCCAAATTTAATCTATCAGGCGGCAATGGTGCCGTGTGACAAGCTGCCGGGCAGGTGCTTTCGAGATCGGTTCGGCAATCTTGCTTCGTAGAAGGAGATGAAAATATGACGAACTTTGATATGACCCCACTTTATCGCTCGACGATCGGCTATGATCGGCTTGCAAATCTTTTCGATGCCTTGGGCGCGCCGGAGAAAACTGCGGCCTATCCCCCTTATGATGTGGCCCGCACGGGTGAGACGGATTACCGGATTTCCATGGCAGTGGCTGGTTTTGCCGAAAGCGAGCTGGAAATCATCGAGCGCGGTGGCGTGCTGAGCGTACGCGGTGGCGTGGCTGGTGACAGCGCAGAGAACGATACACACGTGCTGTATCGCGGTATCGCGAAGCGCGACTTCGAACGTCGCTTCCAGCTGGCAGATAATGTGCAAGTTTCAGGTGCACATCTTGATAATGGCCTGTTGCACATTGAACTTACGCGCGAAGTGCCAGAGGCAGAAAAGCCGCGTAAAATAAACATTTCCAAAACACTGAAAGCTGCGTAACTATTAGCTTCAGTAAACGAGCCGGAGCGGGCACCCTCCCCCCGCTCCGGCATTTTTTAATCTATTGGAGAGTTGTTTATGGCGAGTTTAAGGTCCAAGTTTTACAGCAGAATATTGCGGCGTACATTTCGTGAGCGCGGCTTTGGCGAGGGCGTGGAAGGTCTTGAGCGTGTTCGATCGGGCGAAGACAGATCGTTAATTCTATCGCTGATCTCGAAGCCTCCGGCAGCCGGTGATACCACTGAAATCAATGGAAATTATGCCGAATGGATCGGCAACCCACAGGCCGAATACACGCTGCTTTATTTGCATGGCGGCGGCTACATTATGGGCGGACCCGAGACCCACCGAAGCATGGTGCGGACCTTGTGCCAATACGCCAATGTGCGCGCTTTATTGCTGGATTACCGCCTCGCGCCCGAAAACCCTTTCCCTGCCGCGGTGGACGACGCCGAAGCAGCCTATGACTGGCTTGTGGCGCGTGGCGTGGCTCCGGAAAAAATGTTTGTCGCTGGCGATAGCGCCGGTGGCGGGTTGAGCCTTGCGCTTATGTTGCAATTAAAAGCACATGACAAAATCCAGCCCAAGGCGGCAGCCTTGCTGTCGCCATGGACCGATCTGACCGCTAGCGGTGAGTCTGCAAAGACCCGTGCTGAGCGTGATCCCATGATTGACATTAATCGCATGCCGGAAGCTGTTGATTTTTACTGTAATGGACATCCAGCGGACGACCCGCTGATCTCGCCTGTTTTCGCAGATTTATCAGGCCTCGCGCCGCTTTTTGTGCAAGTTGGCACAGAAGAAGTGCTGTTTGACGATGCCACACGTCTTGTCACGCGCGCAACGCAGGCCGGCACGCCAGCCGAGCTACAAGTCTGGGATGACATGCCCCATGTGCACCAAATCGCGTTTCGCCTCGTTCCCGAAGGCCGTCAGGCTTTGAAAGATATTGCGCGGTATTTCAACCAACATAAGTGATTGCCCCTGCGACACGGCATCGCGTCTTGGAGAAAGCCGCGGAAATCCGCCATTTTTATCTTAAATGTGGAAAATATAGGTCAATATTATTGACCGATTTGCTTGTTTTTTTCAGGGTTTTGTAGCATATATATGGCACCAAGCTGGTTCCTACTCAGGAGGCGGTTCGCCCTTAAATTGCGCCAAGGCAAGCGGGGCTGTGTTTTTTGACATATGCGAATATGGACCTAGGGAAGATTTGGATATTGGAGCCGGGCGTTTAGCCGGCAGAGGCTCCGCGACGGATGGGAAAAGAAATGCGGAAGCAGAGAGTACAATTTGACAGCAAATCTGCAGGCGGGGCCAAACGCCCCGGCCTTCCCGCGCGTCAAGGGCTTTATGACCCTGCCAATGAGCATGACGCTTGTGGCATTGGGTTTGTCGCAAATATTAAAAATGTCAAAAGCCATGACATTATCCGCGATGGTTTGACTATTCTTGAAAATCTCGAGCATCGGGGCGCTGTTGGCGCTGACCCCAAGGCTGGCGACGGCGTAGGCATGCTGATCCAGATTCCAGACGCCTTTTTCCGCAAAGTTCTTGCCCCGCAGAACATCGAATTGCCCGAAGAGGGCCAGTATGGTGTCGGCATGATTTTCTTGCCGCCGGATGAGGCGGTACGCGCGCAAATCGAGCAGATGCTCGCCGACACGATCGCAAGCGAAGGGCATCGCGTGTTGGGCTGGCGCGATGTACCGGTTGATAATTCGGACCTTGGATATTCGATTGTGCCGACCGAGCCAGTCATTCGTCAGGTTTTTGTGGAGAACGCAAAGCAAGACCGCGATCAGGCCGGTTTTGAGCGTGATCTGTTCATCATCCGCCGCGTGGTTGAGCTGTCAGTCGCTGCTGCAGATATCGAGGAAGCCCGAGGGTATTTTTACGTTCCATCATTGTCCTCCTATACAGTTCTGTATAAGGGGCTGTTGCTGTCGAGCCAGTTGGGACCGTTTTACGATGATTTACGCGACCCTGATACAATCTCGGCACTGGCGCTCGTGCATCAGCGCTTTTCTACCAACACATTCCCCACCTGGTCGTTATCGCAACCGTTCCGCATGATCTGCCATAATGGGGAGATCAACACGGTGCGCGGCAATGTTAACTGGATGGCAGCCCGACACGCGGCGCTTGAAAGCGATTTGTTTGGCGATGATCTGGAAAAACTATGGCCGCTGATCGAAGACGGTCAGTCGGATTCAGCCAGCTTCGATAATGCGCTCGAGCTTCTTGTCATGGGCGGCTATTCAATGCCCCACGCCATGATGATGTTAATTCCCGAAGCGTGGGCAGGCAATCCGCTTATGGATAATAAGCGCCGAGCGTTTTACGAATATAACGCCGCGCTGATGGAACCATGGGACGGGCCGGCGGCTGTCGCATTTACCAATGGCCGCCAGATTGGGGCAACGCTTGACCGTAATGGTTTGCGTCCGGCACGCTATTATGTGACGTCGGACGACCGAGTTGTCATGGCTTCCGAGATGGGCGTGCTGCCCGCAGCGGAAGAAAAAATAATCGAAAAATGGCGTCTACAGCCTGGCAAAATGCTGCTTATTGATCTCGAAGAAGGGCGCATCATCAGCGATGATGAAATTAAAGCAACGCTGTCTTCGGCCCACCCCTATGAGGAGTGGCTGGCGCGCGCGCAGATTAAGCTGGAAGACCTGCCCCCCCCTGAAGGGCAGGCTCATGTCAGCGCTAGCCTGTCAGTACTCGACCAACAAAAGGCTTTCGGATACACCCAGGAAGATCTGAAATTCCTACTGGCCCCGATGGTCGCAAATGGCGAAGAAGGTACTGGCTCGATGGGCACCGACACGCCAATTTCGGCGCTGTCCGAAAAGTCGAAACCGCTCTACACGTATTTCAAGCAGAACTTTGCGCAAGTTACTAACCCGCCGATTGACCCGATCCGCGAAGAGCTTGTCATGTCGCTTGTATCTTTTATCGGGCCGCGTCCGAATTTGCTGGACCTTGAAAGCACATCCGGCCTCAAGCGTTTGGAAGTTGCCCAGCCGATATTAAGCAATGATGATCTGGAAAAAATCCGGCGCATCAGCGACATCAAAGACAATGATTTCCACGCAGTAACACTGGATATGACTTGGCCTGCGAGCGAGGGTGTTGAGGGTCTGACAGCCCGGCTCGACGAACTTTGCGCCCAAGCCGAGCAAGCCATCGCGAAAAGCCACGAGAACATCGTTATTTTGTCAGACCGCAATGTCGATGCCGAACGCATCGCAATTCCGGCCCTATTGGCAACCGCTGCCGTGCACCATCATCTGATCCGCACCGGACTGCGCACTCAGGCTGGGCTTGTCATCGAAACCGGCGAAGCGCGTGAAGTGCATCATTTTTGCTGTCTGGCAGGCTATGGTGCCGAAGCCATTAATCCTTATCTCGCTTTCGATACGGTCGATGCTTTGTGCACAAAACTGCGCCTTGACCTATCGCGGGAAGAAGCCCACGCCCATTACGTAAAAGCCACCGGCAAAGGCATGCGCAAGGTGATGTCCAAAATGGGCATCTCGACCTATCAGTCATATTGCGGCGCGCAGATTTTCGACGCTGTTGGCTTAGCTCAAAGTTTTGTCGACGCATATTTTGCCGGCACTGCGACCACGATCGAGGGCATTGGCCTGCGCGAAGTGGGCGAGGAAACCATTCGGCGCCACATGGCGGCGTTTGGCGCACCCTCAAGCATGTCAAACGCGCTGGATGTCGGCGGTGAATATGCTGTGCGCGTGCGTGGCGAAGACCATGTTTGGAACGCTGAGACCATTGGCTCTCTGCAACATGCCGTGCGCGGTGACAGCCGCGATCAATATCGTGAATATGCCCGCCTGATTAACACGCAGGATGAAAACCTTTTAACCCTGCGTGGGCTTTTCAAAATCCGCAAGGCCGATGAGAGCGGCAGAAATCCGGTTGCGCTGGACGATGTCGAGCCAGTGACTGAAATCGTTCGTCGCTTTGCGACCGGTGCCATGTCGCTCGGTTCAATCAGCCCCGAAGCTCACGAAACGCTGGCGATTGCCATGAACCGTATTGGCGGCAAATCCAATACCGGCGAAGGTGGCGAAGAATCTGCCCGTTTCACCCCATTGGAAAATGGCGACTCACGCCGGTCCGCCATCAAACAAGTCGCTTCGGGACGCTTTGGCGTGACCACCGAATATCTTGCCAATTCCGATATGATCCAGATCAAAATGGCGCAAGGTGCCAAGCCCGGCGAGGGCGGACAATTGCCCGGACATAAAGTCGACCGGCGTATCGCTTCCGTGCGTCACTCAACACCGGGTGTGGGTCTTATCTCACCGCCACCCCATCATGACATTTATTCAATTGAAGACCTCGCCCAACTGATTTTCGACCTCAAAAACACCAATCCGGCGGCTGATATTTCCGTCAAACTAGTGTCAGAAGTCGGCGTCGGCACCGTCGCCGCAGGCGTTTCGAAAGCACGCGCCGACCACGTCACCATTTCGGGCTTTGAGGGCGGCACTGGGGCTAGCCCGCTAACCTCAATAAAGCACGCAGGTAGCCCGTGGGAAATTGGTCTGGCGGAAACGCACCAGACGCTTGTCTTGAACGATTTGCGCACGCGCATCGCCGTGCAGGTTGATGGCGGTTTGCGAACCGGCCGTGATGTAATTGTCGGCGCGCTTTTGGGTGCAGACGAGTTTGGTTTTTCGACAGCACCGCTGATTGCTGCGGGCTGCGTCATGATGCGAAAATGCCATCTCAATACCTGCCCTGTGGGTATTGCCACCCAAAACGAAGAACTGCGCAAACGCTTTACCGGTACACCGGAGCACGTCATAAATTATTTCTTCTTTGTGGCAGAAGAAGTCCGCGAGATGCTGGCAGAGATGGGCTATACCAAGCTGGATGACATTATCGGGCAAACCGATCTGCTCGACACGCGCGGGGCCATTGATCATTGGAAAGCCCAAGGGCTCGACTTTACGCGCCTGTTCACGAAAATCGAAACCGACAGGCCGGTGCGCCACTGCGAAACTCAGAACCACCCGATTGACGATATTCTGGACCGTAAACTTATCGCCGAAGCCATGCCTGCGCTCGAAAACAAGACCAGCGTCAAGATCGACACGCCGATAGCAAATATTGACCGCTCGGCGGGCACTATGCTGTCTGGCCAACTTGCCAAACGCCACGGTCACGCCGGCCTGCCCGAAGACACAATATCGGTTAAATTGACCGGCACTGCCGGCCAGAGCTTTGGCGCATTCCTCGCGCGCGGGGTTTCTTTTGAACTCGTCGGCGAAGCCAATGACTATGTAGGAAAAGGCCTTTCTGGTGGCCGCATTGCGATCTACCCGCCCGCGCACAGCGCGATTGTGCCAGAAAAAAGCATCATCGTTGGCAATACGGTTCTATATGGGGCGATTGACGGCGAATGTTATTTCCGCGGCGTAGCGGGCGAACGTTTTGCTGTGCGTAATTCCGGTGCCATTGCCGTTGTCGAAGGGGCCGGCGATCATTGCTGCGAATACATGACGGGTGGCGTGGTTGTCGTGCTGGGCACGACCGGTCGTAACTTTGCCGCGGGCATGTCCGGCGGTATTGCCTATGTACTGGACACTGAAGGCGATTTCGAAAGCCGCTGCAATATGGCCATGGTCGATCTGGAAGATGTGACCGGAACGCTGGACAACGCGCTGGGCCATATTAAAGAAAACATGACCGGCCACGATGCCGAGCGGCTGCATCGCCTTCTTGAAAATCACGCGCGATATACAAATTCGCAACGCGCAAAAGACATTCTTGCGGACTGGGATGCTTACCAGTCCAAATTCCGAAAAGTCATGCCAACAGAGTTTCGGCGGGCTTTAAACGAACTGGCGAGTGAACAGGCGTCCGACCACGCGACGGCAGGAGAGTAAAATGGGTAAAGCAACCGGATTTCTTGAAATTAAACGTAAAGACCGCACCTACGAAGCACCCGAGGCGCGCGTTCAGAATTTCCGCGAATTCATCATTCCGCTGAATGGCGAAGAACTGCGCGACCAAGCCGCGCGGTGCATGGATTGCGGCGTGCCGTATTGTCATAATGGCTGTCCGGTCAATAACCAGATTCCAGACTGGAACGATCTTGTCTATGAAGATGATTGGCAAAGCGCGCTTGCTAATTTGCACTCTACAAATAATTTCCCCGAGTTTACCGGACGCATCTGCCCCGCCCCCTGCGAAGCAGCATGCACTTTGAATATTGATGATAGCCCCGTAACGATTAAGTCAATCGAATGCGCCATCATCGATAAAGGCTGGGAAAATGGCTGGATTGCAGCGGAAACACCGGCGGAGAAAACCGGCAAGTCAATCGCGATTATCGGCGCAGGTCCCGCAGGCATGGCGGCAGCTCAGCAATTAGGGCGGCGCGGCCATAATGTACACGTGTATGAAAAACATGCCAAAGCTGGTGGATTGCTGCGCTACGGCATTCCCGATTTCAAAATGGAAAAACACCTGATCGACCGACGCGTCACCCAATTAGAAGCCGAGGGCGTGGTTTTTTATTACAACACGAATGTCGGCGTCGATGTTACCGCATCCGAACTAGCGGAAAAACACGATGCGCTGATTGTGTGCGGCGGCTCCGAAGTCCCCCGCGATCTACCCGTTGACGGCCGCCTGCTTGATGGCGTGCATTTCGCCATGGATTTCCTGCCGCAGCAAAATCGCCGCGTGGGTCAGGAGCCAATCGGCGATCTGGCCCCTATTCTGGCCGAAGACAAGCATGTGATTGTTATTGGCGGCGGCGACACAGGCTCGGATTGCATTGGCACCAGCTTCCGTCAGGGCGCGGCCTCGGTAACACAGTTGGAGATCATGCCCATGCCGCCAGAGAAAGAAAATAAGGGCCTGACCTGGCCCGATTGGCCGTTGCGCATGCGTACATCCACGAGCCAAGAAGAAGGCGCGATCCGCGACTTCTCCGTGATGACGACGAGCATCCAGGGCGAGGACGGGCATGTAAGCGCCATCTCTTGCACCAAAGTGGACGAAAACATGCAGCCGATCGCCGGTTCGGAATTTGAGCTTAAAGCCGATTTGGTTCTGCTTGCCATGGGATTTGTCCATCCGATCCATGAGGGCATGTTGGACGAATTGTCACTGGAGCGCGACGGGCGCGGCAATGTTGCGGCAGACACTGCCACTTATCAGACGTCGTCTCCGAATGTTTTCGCCTGTGGTGATATGCGTCGGGGTCAGTCACTGGTGGTTTGGGCCATTCGCGAGGGTCGCCAATGCGCGCGTGAGGTTGATCTGGCGTTGATGGGTGAAACGCGGCTTCCGCGCTAGCTACTGAAGCGCTAGACGCTCACTTTCAGCAGATTATCCAGCACGCGCTCGACATCTTTGACGGAATTGCAAACTTGCACATGATTGCAATACGCCCCTAGTCGGCGCATTTCGCTATCGCCGGTATTCCAACTCACTTCAGGCTCAGGGTTAAGCCAGATCACACGGCGCGCGCGCGTCGCCATTTCCTTTAAAACGAGATGGCCCGGGTCGCCAAAATTAGACCGCGCATCCCCCAGCACAAGCACTGTGGTGCGGTGGTCCATCTGGTCCAGCACAGCATCAGCCAGATCAGTCATGGCAGTGCCGTAATCGGTTGAGCCACCGCCATATTCGCGCAAGGCCTGCGTCATCACCTCATCCATGTCGCCACTTGACATTTTTTCAGAGATTTCACCTGCGCGGTTTGAAAACACGAAACTGCGCGTGCGTGGCATCACCTCATCGAGGCTGTAGAGAAACATAAGAAAAAACCGCGATACCGCAGCAACCGAGCCAGATACATCGCACATGACGACAAGGCGGGGACGCTCGATTTTGGTACGCTTCCAGTGCAGGTCAAACAACAGCCCGTCATGCGACATATTCCGACGCATGGTGCGGCGCACATCCAACATGCCTCGATGAGCTTTTTTGCGCCGCCGCGCATGGCGCGTTGCAAGGCGCTTGGCGAGCTTGCGGATTAGCTCGCGCATAATTTTCATATCACTTTTATCAAGATTACCGAGCCGAATGCGACTAAGGGCTTCCTCGCGCAACAGCCGTCCGGCATTTTTGGTGCGCATCGCAATCTGGCGTTCAACGAACTCGGACACACGGTCAAAAACTTGCGCGCGACCATCTTCGAGTTGCTGACGACGAGGCTCATCGCCACCGGCGCGGGCTTGCGAGATGGCAGCGTCAAGTGTCTCAAGACCCATCGCATCCAAGATGCGACGGGTGAACATGCCCTGCTGGGTAAACAATCGTGCATCCTCTAGTCCTGAGGCGGCAGCGGCATCAGCCAGCGCTGCCTGTAACGCAGCCTGATCATTTTGCGTTAACATCTCTTCGAGGCTATTCGCCGATGATACCGCATCGTCTTGCTGTGGAGCCATATCATCACCCGACGAAGCTTCCTCAGGGGCGTTACCAGCGTTGTCCGGCGGCGGCGTCTGCGCCATATCGGGCGTGATGAAATAGGTATCAAAGCAGGTGTCAAAGGCGCGTTTCTCGGGCTCGGTTTTGGCTAAACATTGACCCAGAGCATTCTTCAGCAAGTCGCGATCACTTAGCCCAACGGCACCAATGACATCAGCGGCATCGATTGCTTCTGCTGGGGATACACGCACGTCGGCTGCGCGCAACACGCGAATGAAATCAGCAATCATCAGGTTGCAGCGACGGCGTTGATTTCCCGCAGCACACGTGTAACGTCGCTCTCCACATTCTCGATATCAGATTTAAACTTCAACAGCACGTTAAGTGTGTCCTGCACAAAGCTTGCGTCGAGGGTCTGGACATTCAACAAGACCAGCGTGCGGGCCCAATCAATCGTTTCGCTAACCGCAGGGGGTTTTTTCAAATCCATCTGGCGGATCGCCTGAACAAAGTCCACCACTTTTTCGCGTAACACGCCATCCAGCTGGGGTACTCGTGCCTGCAAAATCGCGTTTTCGCGCGCCGCATCTGGGAAGTCGATATAAAGGTGCAAGCACCGACGCTTTAATGCATCTCCGATTTCGCGGGTATTGTTGGACGTTAAAAACACCAGCGGTGGGGTCTTGGCTTTCACCGTGCCCAATTCGGGAACTGAGATCTGATAATCAGACAGAATTTCCAGCAGGAAGGCTTCGAACTCGTCATCAGATTTGTCGATCTCATCAATCAGCAGTACCGTGCCCTCTTCCGCGCGCAATGCTTGCAATAGCGGGCGCGTCTGCAAAAATTGCTCGGAGAAAAACACATCCTCAAAATCATTGAGACGCTGCATTGATTGGTCCAGCGTCTGTGCGCCGTCCATCAGGTCACCTAGTTTTTCTTTCAAAACCTGCGTGTATAAAAGCTGTTTGCCATATTGCCATTCATAAAGTGCCTTGCTTTCATCCAGCCCTTCATAGCATTGCAGGCGGATCATAGGCAGATTTAAAAAATCGGCCGTCGCTTTAGCAAGCTCTGTTTTGCCAACGCCAGGCGGGCCTTCGACAAGCATAGGTTTTTCCAGCTTACGGGCTAGAAACAGCGCTGTCGCAATTTGACTGTCACTGACATAACCGCGCGCGGCATACCCAGCTTGAATTTCGGCGATCTCCGCCCCGGCATCTGTCTGCGTCTCACTCATGGCGCGAAACATAGCACAAACCATACATGGCGCTAGTTCTTAAGCTGATTTTTTTGCCTGAGATGGGTCAAGAGTCCGGGTGTCGGATACCCATCCGCGATCAATCCGGCATCGCGTTGATATTTCCGAATAGCGGCAATTGTCTTGCGGCCAGCAACCCCGTCAATGTCGCCGATCAGATAACCAGCGCTGCGCAAAAACCGTTGCAGCGTAAAAATCTCATTTGGTTTTAAAGGTCGATCCCCGGTCGGCCAGATGCCCTTTAGTGGCACGGTACCGGAAAACCGCTCGCTCAACCGGCCCACCGCCAGTGCATAAGCGGGGGCTGTGTTATAGCGCAAAAGCGCGCGAAAGTTTTGCGTCACCAAAAAAGCTGGCCCGCGATGGCCGCTTGGTAAAAACAGCGACATCTCGCCAAACCGATCGGGCAACTCAGCATTTCCCGCCGCCGCACGCACATTACGCGCGCGCCAAAAACTCGCTGGCTTGCGCTGGTCGAGACCGGCAACGCTATAGTCAAATTTCGCCGGCAAAGCTACTTCAAGCCCCCAAGGGATACCGCGTTGCCAACCCGAAATTTTCAGATAATTCGCCGTCGAGGCGAGCGCGTCATGAGGGCTGGTCCAGACATCGCGCTTACCATCGCCCGTGCCGTCAGCGGCATAGGCCAGATAGGTGGTCGGAATAAATTGCGTGTGGCCCATGGCACCGGCCCAACTGCCGTAAAAATCACCCAGCGCTACATCGCCAGATTGCAAAATCTGCAAGGCTGCCAGTAATTGCTGGCGCCCAAATTTCGCCCGTCGCCCCTCATAGCCCAACGTCGCCAGTGCCTGTAAAACCTGAAAGCTTCCTTTATTGCTGCCATAATTTGTTTCCACGCCCCAGATCGCGACAATAATCTCAGCCGGTACGCCATATTGCGCCTCCAGCCCATCTACATATTGGCGATAATCGCCCAGATTTTCCCGCCCTAGTATCAGACGGTTCGGCGTGATCAGATGGTCGAGATAGGCCCAGATCGGCTTCACATATTCAGGCTGGCTGGATGCAAGGCGCGTCACCTCCGGTTCGGGTTGCAGCGTATCGAGCGCAGCCAGATATTTTTCCGACACGCCCTGCCCAGCCGCTTCGGTCCGCACGCTGGCAATAAAGGTGTCAAAGGCAGAATTGGCATATGCAGGCGCGTTTACATCGGGGGCGATTACCAGCCCAGTTAGCAGCCCTATCATAAGTCTGGCTTTGGAAAATCGACGCCGCATAATTGGTCCCATATCTGACATTAAGTCTTGCATTGACTGACAAGCCCCCCATCGACAGGCATAAGCCCGCCCCATAAATGATACAGCGAACTGGCCGGAACGCGGACACAATCTAATCCACCATCCAGATTATATTTATCGTGCCACAACCCATTAACATCAGTATCAAGATAGCTGTCAAAAACAAGCGCCTGAAACCGCTCATATTCTCCCGGTGCAAAAAGCTGAAGCGCGCGCAAATATTCAGTCTGCGGCCATAGCCGTCGCGTTGGTAGGGTGACGCGCGCGTCTTCATCTATCGCATCAACCGCGAACCCGTCATGCGACAAACCGCTTGCCTTTGCGTAAGTAAACAAATCGCGTGCCTGATCGATCAACGGCGCATCATCCGCGCAAAAACTCAACCAGGTTAATAAATACGACCATTCGAAAATGTGTCCAGGCTCCAGTCCCCCCGGCACGCGATGCCACGCCGCATCAAACATTTCATGCACGCCCTGATTTTCTGCATTTACAAAATGTGCCGCGAACAAATCCAAAGTGCCCTGCGCGCGTGCGATAAATGCGTCATCCCCCGTGGCAGTGCTCAAAGCTAAAAATGCTTCCAGCAAATGCATATGTGAGTTTTGCCGACGCGGTGTCACTCGCGCAAGGTTCTCGCTATAACCACCATGTTCATCCTTCAATTCGGTATCAATGAAAGCCAATGTCTCGTCAATATGGCGCTGGTATTCGGGTGCGCCAGTCACCTCAAACAAACGCGCAAGTGCCAGCAGAACAAAGGCTTGATCGTACAGATCACCTTGCCAATCCAGGCCGTTACCCTGCCGGTCTAATCGTGCCGCCCAGCCCTTGCCCGTTCGCCAGCCACCAGCACGCATCACGAAAAAACCAGCCTCGGCCAGTTCCAGCGCCGGTCCCGACCAGCCCGCCGCATGCGCACTGGCAAAAACATAAATCTGGCGCGCCTGAACTCGTGAGCGCACCGTCTCAAACCCCCCATCATTGCCGTGGAAATCAAGCGCTTCATAAAATAAATGGGTATCGCTATCGACCCCTTGCCCAGCCCATAGAGGTAAGGCGGTATCAAAAAGCCAGCTGAGGCCTCGCGATGTATGCATCGTCATTTCTTTTTTTCTTTCATGACCATGTTAGTTTACTCCGTTTTTTACGACCGTGTGGATCGCTTCGTCCCGCCCATCTTTTTTCAGGACATCGACGACCTGCTTAACGCGCTGGGTTTCAGATTTTGGCATAACCAGCACAACGTCTTGCGTTTCAATGACCACCACATCTTGCATACCGGCAAGAACAACCAACCGACTATCGGCATGTACAAAATTATTCTGGCTGTCGATCACAAGCGTGTCGCCATGCAAGGCATTATCTGAAGCATCGCGGGTCCGGCTTTGCCATAAGGCCGCCCACGACCCGACATCGTTCCACCCCATATCAACCGGCAGAACCACGCCGCGTGCGGTTTTCTCCATCACTGCAATATCGATCGGCAGTGCCTCGGCCGCGGCAAATGCGGATGCATCTGGATACACCATGACGCCGTCGCGGCGGCTTTGTCCAAGAGCCGCCACGCACGCAGCGTAAATCTGCGGGCAGTGGGTTTCCAATTCGTCCAAAATGCTGTGCGCCGAAAAAACGAAAATACCACTATTCCAGCTATACCCGCCTTCAGCGAGCCACGCCTCCGCGGTCGCCCGGTCGGGTTTTTCGGTGAAACTATGGATTGCAAAACCGCCATCGGCGCGCGGCGCGCCAGCACGACTATATCCATACCCGGTCTCAGGGCCATCGGGCACAATTCCAAAAGTGACAATAGCCCCTTCCTGCGCCGCGGCAATAGCGGTCGTGATAGCCGCATCAAACGCCACAATATCGGCGACAATATGGTCGGATGGCAGCACCAACATGATGGCGGATGGGTCGTCGAAGGCAATCTGCAACGCCGCAAGACAAATAGCTGCGGCAGTATTGCGCCCTTCGGGTTCAAGCAATATATGGGCGGCGGTAACGTCGGCGCTGTCCAGTGCGCGCGCAATGAGGTCTTCGTGCTGGGCATTGCCGATGATGACTGGTTGCTGGTAGAGCGCACCAACAGGCACGCGGGCAAGAGTTTCAGCAAACATGGAGTGCTGTGTCACAAGGGGAAGAAATTGTTTTGGCCGGTCAATGCGTGACGCGGGCCAAAGGCGCGTTCCGGCGCCACCAGACATAATTACCGGAATGCATTGAGCCATCGCCGATCTCCTTATACAATCTGCATATATCAGATTCACCTGACCCTTTCACACGATAATGCAGGAAATTGACATGGCGCAAACCATCCGAAAAGTTGTTTTCCCTGTTGCCGGACTTGGCACACGATTTTTACCAGCGACAAAAGCTGTGCCGAAAGAAATGCTTCCGGTCGTCGACCGGCCGCTCATCCAATGGGCCATTGAGGAAGCTGCCGCGGCGGGATGTACGGAGTTTATTTTTGTAACCTCGCCTCATAAGCGCGCAATTCTTGAGCATTTCTCTCCTGCGCCAGCCTATGAGGAAGTTTTGACCGCGCGCGGAAAGGACGACCAACTGGCGCTTTTGCAAGCAGGTCTGCCCGAAACCGCCAAGATTACGGAAGTTTATCAAGACCAACCACTAGGGCTCGGCCACGCCATTTGGTGCGCCCATGAAGCCGTCGGCGACGAACCGTTTGCAGTTATTCTTCCTGACGACATGGTGCTGCATAAAACCGGGTGTCTATCGCAAATGGTCAAACAATATGAAGAAGTCGGCGGCAATTTAGTGGCCGTTGAAACCGTGCCGCGCGAGCATACAAGCCGCTATGGTGTGCTGAACCCCGGCGCTGAAACCGGACCTCTGGTCGAGGTGAAGGGTCTGGTCGAAAAGCCATCACCCGAAGCTGCGCCATCGACACTGGCGATTATCGGGCGCTACATTCTGGACCCGAGTGTTATGGAAGACTTGTCGCAATTCAACAAAGGCGCGGGCGGGGAAATTCAAATCACAGACACACTTGCCAGATTAATCGGCAGTTTGCCGCTGCACGGCTTCAGATTTGACGGCCGACGCTATGATTGTGGTAATCGCGCCGGATTTCTCGCCGCAAATCTGGCTTACGCGCTATCACCCAACGGGGCTGGCGATCAGAGCGATTTGGGCGAAAATCTGCGTCCCATGTTGCAGTCGATTATCGATGCCTATAGTGCGACATAAGGTTTTTAGCCGAGTAATGACATTTATCAGCCCTTCGTGCATATTCATCGCCAGATGACACGGATATACACGTATGAACGACACATCACTTAACTCCGCCAGGCGCACATTAGCCACGGAAATAGAAGGCTTGCAGGCTTTGTCTGCAACACTTGATGACGCGTTCACGCAAGCCGTCACAGTATTGGCGAATATTAGCGGGCGCGTGATTGTGTCCGGCATGGGCAAAAGTGGACATATTGGCGCGAAAATCACCGCAACAATGGCATCGACCGGCACACCAGCCCAGTTCGTCCATCCCAGTGAGGCCAGCCATGGCGACCTTGGCATGATCACCCAAAATGATGCAATTCTGGCCCTTTCATGGTCCGGCGAAACAGCTGAATTATCCAATCTCATTAACTATGCCAAGCGCTTCTCAATCCCGCTCATTGGTCTCACTTCTGGCGCTGACAGCCTTTTAGGGCGCGCGGCAGATATCTGCCTGTGTTTGCCCAAAAGTAAAGAGGCCTGCCCCAACGGATTGGCCCCGACGACATCGACCACCATGCAACTCGCGCTTGGCGATGCGCTGGCGGTCGCGCTTCTCGAGCAACGCAAATTCACGTCCGCCGACTTTAAAAATTTCCACCCCGGTGGCAAGCTGGGGGCTGGCTTGGTGCTGGTCCACGAGATTATGCATAAAGATGCGGCCCTACCGATTGTGCCGATCGGCACGCGCATGGACAAGGCACTCATTACGATGACGGAAAAAGGCTTTGGGTGCCTTGGTGTTCAACAGCCCGACGGCCAGATGGCCGGTCTGGTTACCGATGGTGATCTGCGTCGGCATATGGCGGATGATCTCCTCTCAAAAAATGTCGAAGATATCATGACACCAGATCCGATAACCATTGGATCGGACACGGTGTGCGGCGAAGCGTTGAATATTATGAACACACGTAACATCCAATGCCTGTTTATTTGTGAAGAGAAAAAGCCGGAGGGGCTTGTACATATTCTCGATCTATTGCGGATCGGGGTCGCTTGATTTAGGGAGCATTTATAATGACTTATTTTAACGTTCGCGCGCTGTTCATTGCGGCGCTGGTAAGCAACTCACCCAATTCCGTATTTGCGCAAGAATCTGCGGACGGATTTGTCGATGAGCTGGTTGTTACAACCACGCGCACCGAAGCGCCGCGGCTTGAAAATCCGGGCAATATCACAACGATTGATCCCGACACACGTTTGTCGAATTATCCGGCCGATCTACTCAATCAGGCACCCGGCATCAATATACACCGCGGTAATGGGCAAGAACATCTGACAGCCATTCGTTCGCCTGTTCTCGTCGGTGGCGCGGGCGCCGGTTCTTTTCTGTATCTGGAAGATGGCATTTCAATGCGCGCACCCGGCTTTGCTAACGTCAATGCGCTGATGGACGCCATGAGCGAACACGCCGACACCATTGAAATCGTCCGCGGGCCAGGCAGAGCGCTTTACGGATCCAACGCCGTGCATGGCATGATTAATCTCATTTCCGGGCCTATCTCGGAAAACGCAACACAGCTCAATTCTTCCGTCGGCTCATACGGGCGTTACGCGCTTAACGGCCAATCGAGCTATGTGGATGATGACGGTGCCTCGCGCTTCAGCATTTCTTTAAATGGCGACGAGGAAGGCTATCGCGCCAATTCCGGCTTCGAACAACAGAAGATGCGCGTCGAAACACAGTGGCGCAACGGCGCGACTGACTATCATTTTTCGCTGGCTGGCATGAACCTCAATCAGGAAACAGCCGGATATGTGAAAACAGAGGACTGTGCAAGCGGCCAAGAAGCCTATGAAGACGAAAGCTGCGCCAAGACTAACCCGTTCCCCGAAGCCTATCGCGATGCCCAAGCTTTGCGCAGCTTCCTTCGCATGGAACGCACATTGGAAGATGGCGCAACCTTCACCATGACACCTTATATCCGCACCAATGATATGGAATTTCTGATGCACTTTCTGCCTGGCAAGGCAGTGGAGGAGAACGAGCATACAAGCATTGGTGCCCAGCTTTCCTATGCCCGTGATGCTGGCAGCGTGTCTTACGTCACTGGCATTGACGGCGAGCTGACAACTGGGAAACTAACCGAAATACAAACCCAAACGGCGACGCCTTCTTTTCAAGCCTTCAACTATTTGGTCGGCACGCATTATGACTATGAAGTTGATGCCACCACGCTAGCCCCTTATGTACATGCGGTCTGGCACCTCAGCGACGCGACGGACTTAACCACTGGCTTGCGCGCAGAATATACCGAATATGATTACGACAACCGCACCGATGATGGCTTGCAAGGTAAACTATTCCGGCCCGCCGATCGCACGGACGAGTTTTTTGATGTATCGCCAAAGCTGGCGCTCGTGCACCGACTAAACGATAATCGTCGTGTCTTCGCCAGCCTCACACGGGCTGCGCGGGCACCGCAAACAACGGATCTCTATCGCTTACGCGACGCCGACAAGACAGGCCCGCTAGAGCCCAATCCCGCTGACGTCGACAGTGAAACACTCGATAGTTTCGAGATCGGTTACCGTGTTGCCGGACAAGACCTGTCATATGAAATCAGCGTGTTCACGATGCGTAAGGAAAACTACCATTTCCGCGACGGGAGCGACTATTACGAAACCGATGGTGAAACCACTCATCAGGGTATCGAAGTCGAACTTGATTGGCAGATGAGCGACGTTTTGAGCCTGCATAGCGGGTTGAGCTGGGCCAGCCATGAGTACGCTTTTAATCGCGATGTTTCAGGCGGCAATGCGCTGGAATCAATTAGCGATGGCAACGATATCGACAGCGCACCAGACACGCTAGGCAATACGGTTGTGCGCTGGCAGGCAAGCTCGCGCGTCAGTGCTTCGGCGCAATGGGAACATGTAGGCAGCTATTATATGGATGCGTCGAACACGACCAAATATGACGGTCACGACCTCGTTAACCTCGCCGTAAACATGAACGTCCGCGATGGCCTTTCACTTGAAGCCCGCGTGCTTAACCTGTTTGACGAAGACTACGCCAAGCGTGCCGATGTCTGGTTTGGCGATAAACGCTATTTCCCGGGCGAGCCGCAGCGCTTCATGTTTGGCGTAAAAGCGTCTTACTAAAGGCGTTTGCAGGCTAGCTGCTCTTTTTGGTACTGGCTGACAGCGTTTACCCGACATTAACACCGATCGGGCAGCTGACGCCGGTACCACCGAGACCGCAATAGCCATTAGGATTTTTGCCAAGATATTGCTGGTGGTAGTCTTCAGCGTAAAAAAACGTAGGTGCGTCCAGAATTTCAGTCGTAATGTCGCCATAGCCTGCCGCCCGCAGGTCGGCTTGAAACGTCTCTTTTGAGGTGCGGGCCAGCGTGACTTGAGCTTCGGAGAAGGCGTAAATGCCCGACCGGTATTGCGTCCCAATATCATTGCCTTGGCGCATGCCTTGCGTCGGGTTGTGGTTTTCCCAGAAAACTGCAAGCATCTCTGCATAGCTGGTAAGGGTTGTGTCAAACACCACCTGCACAACCTCATTATGGCCGGTTCGTCCAGAGCATACTTCTTCGTAAGTCGGGTTTGGCGTCAGCCCGGCGGCATAACCAACTTGCGTCGAGTAAACGCCGTCGGCCTGCCAAAATTTCCTTTCTGCGCCCCAGAAACATCCCATGCCAAACATCGCCAATTCGGTATTTTCAGGCCATGGCGCTTGCATGGCTGTGTCGAGTACGAAATGGCGTGGTGACACGGGCATTGTCATATCTCGCCCAGGCAAAGCTGTATCATGGCTCGGCATTTCCGTTTTCTTGTTCAGTCCAAACATCGCAAAATCTCCTAATGGGCTTCAAAATTAATGGTTTCTATCGGACCCTCGCGGCTGCCGGAAAGCAGCTGACCCAACCATGGATTGCTTTCTCCTGCGGCAGTCTTTGCACTACCGTGCCACCGCAACACACCATCATGCAAGACAGCAATATCATCATAAGCCTGTGTCAGCCCCACCATGTTGCCAGTTGCCGAAATAACCGTCGCGCCATTTTTGCGCGCCAGTTCGGAAATTG
>DKNW01000044.1:1299-1615 GCA_002469805.1 Rhodobiaceae bacterium UBA7378 | reverse complement strand
TTTGCGCGCCAGTTCGGAAATTGTGGCGTCAATTCGGGCCGCCAAAATTGGGTCGAGACCCGCTGTCGGATTATCCAGTAGCAATATATCCGGCGAGGTTGCAACCGCGCGGGCAAAGCCAACACGCTTTTGCATGCCGCCGGATAAATCGGCAGGAAACAGATCCGCCGTGCTGATCGGCAACCCAACTTGCGGCAATAATTCTTCGGCCCGCGCCCGCGCCTCAGCCCGTGTTGCACCCCGCGCCATTAGCCGAAAGCCAATATTCTCCCAGACCGCCAAACTGTCAAATAGCGCATTTTGCTGAAACAGCATG
>DKNW01000044.1:639-998 GCA_002469805.1 Rhodobiaceae bacterium UBA7378 | reverse complement strand
ATTTTGCTGAAACAGCATGCCGATCCGATCATCGAGCTGCTGCTCACGCGCATCGGGCTGGCTAACATTCTCGCCATCGATCAAAATCTCACCTCTGTCAGGCGCATACAAACCCACTAGACATTTTAACAAAACTGTTTTGCCCGCTGCCGTTGGCCCGATCAGCGCCAGTGATCGGCCCGGTTCAATCGTCAATGAAACATCGTCGAGCACGTCGCGACCATCGAAGGTCTTGGCAAGCGTATTAATTTCTATCCGGCTCATAATGGACCTCTGTCGCGCGCAACGGATGAACAAGATGATGCCCCTGATGCGCAACCAGCGACACGTCCAATCCGAAAATACGCTGAAGCCCGTCT
>DKNW01000044.1:0-310 GCA_002469805.1 Rhodobiaceae bacterium UBA7378 | reverse complement strand
TCGTAAAGACATCTCGCGGCGCGCCCTGCGCGCGCATAACGCCATCGCGCATCAGCATCACCTGATCACAATAGCGCAAGGCAAGATTTAGGTCATGCATCACGACCACGACGCTGCGGCCCTCGGCAGCGAGTTGCCTAAGAAGCGACATCGTTTTCAACTGATGGGCCGGATCGAGCATCTTCACAGGCTCGTCGAGCAATAAAATATCCGCCTGCGTCGCTAGCAAGCGCGCTAAAAAGACGCGAGCCTGCTCACCGCCCGATAATTCGGTCATCACGCGGTCCGCGAGATAGTCGGCCTCGCACAC
>DKNW01000033.1 GCA_002469805.1 Rhodobiaceae bacterium UBA7378 | reverse complement strand
TCTGGTTTATCAATATCCCGAAGACGCGTTTGACCGCACGCTTTCGCCCCAACAGCTTCTGGAAAAACTGGTGTGGGAAGGCGCCCGTGGGCGGTTTTCCGATACGGTGCCGGAAAAGTTGCAAAAGCTCATTCGCTATGAATTAAAGCTGATCAATGAGTTGTCCTATGCGCCGTATTTCCTGACCGTGTATGACCTTGTCCAGTTCGCCCGCAGCAAGCGTATTTTGTGTCAGGGGCGCGGCTCGGCGGCTAACTCTGCCGTATGCTATTGCCTCGGCATTACCGCGGTTGACCCTAGCCGACTTGATCTCTTATTCGAGCGTTTCATCTCTGCCGAACGTAACGAGCCGCCCGATATCGACATTGATTTTGAACACGAACGGCGCGAGGAGGTGATCCAGTATATCTACCGGAAATATGGCCGCGAACGCGCCGGTATTGCGGCGACGGTCATTACCTATCGCAGCCGCTCGGCGGTGCGTGAAGTTGCCAAGGCGATGGGGCTTTCAGGTGATGTTGCCAGCGCGCTTTTGGCGTTGAACTGGGGCAGTGGCAGCCGCCCGCCGCCGCCCGAGCATCTGCGCGAAGCGGGGCTTGACCCAGAAGCACCGGAACTCGCCGTTACGCTGGATATGGCGGCTGAACTCATCGGTTTTCCGCGCCATCTCTCGCAACATGTCGGCGGTTTCATCATCACCAATGAGCGCCTCGATAAAATGGTGCCGATTGGTAATGCAGCCATGGCAGATCGTACATTTGTCGAATGGGATAAGGATGATCTGGACGCGCTGGGCATGTTGAAAATTGATGTGCTGGCGCTGGGTATGTTGAGCGCGATCCGGCGTAGCTTTGACCTGATTGCTGCCCATCATGATAAAAATTTCGAACTGGCGACAGTGCCTGCCGAAGACAGTACCGTTTACGACATGTTGTGTCGAGCAGAGGCGATCGGCGTGTTTCAGGTCGAGAGCCGGGCGCAAATGAACATGCTACCGCGCTTGAAGCCGCGTGATTTTTACGATCTGGTTATCGAGGTGGCCATTGTTCGGCCAGGCCCTATTCAAGGCGATATGGTGCACCCCTATTTGCGGCGGCGCAATGGTGAGGAGACGGTCACGTTCCCGTCGCAGGAATTAGAAGATGTACTGGGCAAAACGCTTGGCGTGCCGCTGTTTCAAGAGCAAGCCATGCGGATTGCGGTAATCGCAGCTGGGTTCACTCCTGCAGAAGCTGACCGGTTGCGCCGGGCCATGGCGACGTTTCGTAAGAGCGGTGTCATTCACGAGTTTGGGATGCGACTTATCGAAGGCATGGTAGCGCGCGGCTATACGCAGAATTTTGCTGAGCGGTGCTTCCGGCAAATTGAAGGTTTTGGCGAATACGGTTTTCCCGAAAGCCATGCCGCCAGCTTTGCCCTTCTCGTTTATGTGTCAGCATGGCTCAAATGCCATTATCCGGCTGCGTTTTGTGCGGCGCTAATCAACAGTCAGCCAATGGGTTTTTATGCGCCGGCCCAGCTTGTACGCGAAGCCCAACGTCAAGGTGTGCATATTTTGCCGGTCTGTATCAACCAGTCGGATAGCGAAGCTGACCTTGAGCCATATGATGGTGATTGCGCGCTTCGGCTTGGCTTTAACCAGATTGGTGGGCTTGCCAAAGCCGATTACGAGGCGTTGGTTGCCGCGCGGCGTCTTGGTGGCGCATTTGATAGCGTCGCTGATTGTGCTAAGCGCACGGGGCTCGGCCCCGGCGCACTGGAACGCTTGGCGCGGGCAGATGTCTTTGCTGGTCTTGGGCTGTCGCGGCGGCAGGCTTTGTGGGCAGTGCGGGCGTTGGCCCCCGAAAGTCGGGCGGCGGCCTTGCCGCTATTTGCCCATCGGGGGCTTGATGTGCTGGCACCGGAAGACGAGCATGCCGCCGCATTGCCTGCTTTACCGCCGGGCATGGAGGTGTTGGAAGATTACGCCAGCTTGCGCTTATCGCTAAAAGCTCATCCATTATTATTTTTACGTGATGATATGCGCGCGCGCAATATTCACCCCCTGCAAGTGCTGGATACGCGCGCCAATGGTCGGCGTGTTAGCGTGGCTGGCTTGGTGATTTGCCGTCAGCGTCCGGGCAGTGCGCGCGGCGTTGTTTTTCTAACGCTGGAGGATGAAACCGGCACAGGCAATATTGTGGTGTGGCCCGACCGGTTTGAAAAATATCGTCGTGTCGTTATCGGCGCTCGTCTCATTCATATTGAGGGGCGCGTTCAGCGCAGTGGGGCCGTAGTACATCTTGTGGCCGAACGCTTTACAGACCTTACCGACCAGCTTTTGACGCTCATGACGCAAAAAGGCGTGAACACGACGGCGCATCTGCCAAAATTATTGCGACCTAAAAAACAGACAGGGCGTAAAACGCCGCGCGAAATGGCGTGGCGTGGTATTCAATAACGTGTTCAGTAATCGTGCAGATCTATTCGGCAGCGTCTTTTTCAGCTTCCAGCGCGGCCAGATATTTTTCAGCTTCCAATGCCGCCATGCATCCCATACCAGCGGCAGTAACGGCTTGCCGGTAAATATCATCGGTTACATCGCCAGCAGCATACACGCCATCAATGGAGGTTGCCGTACTGTCGGGTTCGGTGACCAGATAGCCGCCCGCCTTGGTTTTAAGCTGCGCAGTAAACAATTCCGTCGACGGCGCGTGACCAATGGCGATGAAAATGCCGTGGGCACTTATCTCGTGCGTGTCGCCATTTTGCGTGTTGCGAATGCGCGCGCCGGTCACGCCAAGCGGCGTATCATCGCCAAGCACTTCGTCGATTTCGCTGTTCCAAAGAACGTCGATCTTGTCGTGTGATAACAAGCGTTGTTGCAGAATTTTTTCACTGCGTAGGCTGTCGCGCCGATGCACCAGCGTGACTTTCGAGGCAAAATTCGTCAAGAACAGTGCTTCTTCAACAGCCGTATTGCCACCGCCGACGACCAGCACTTCCTTGTTGCGATAGAAAAAGCCATCGCATGTCGCACATGCCGACACGCCAAATCCCTGAAACTTTTTCTCGCTCTCCAGCCCAAGCCACTTAGCTTGCGCGCCAGTGGCAATAATCACGGTATCCGCGGTGTAAACTTGTCCGCTATCGCCTGTCATTTTGAACGGGCGTACGGTCAGATCGGCATTGGTAATGATGTCGGAAATAATCTCAGTGCCGACATGGGCGGCTTGCGCTTCCATTTGTTCCATCAGCCATGGTCCTTGAATGGCATCGGCGAACCCCGGATAATTCTCGACATCCGTTGTGATCGTCAACTGGCCGCCTGGTTGAATTCCCCGCACCAAGACAGGCTCAAGCATAGCGCGTGCCGCGTAAACGGCGGCAGTGTAACCGGCAGGCCCAGATCCGATAATCAATAATTTGCTATGTTTAATTTCGTTCATAACGCGCTCCGGCAACATTTCGTAAGGCTAATGCCAAATTTCTATACGGGTAATGTAAGCCCGATTCCGATTTCCCCAAGTGGGGCAAAAGCAAAGACGGTGATTTATTCAGAGGTTTTTACACCGAAGCGGCGCGTTTGGCTTCCAGCGCACGCCGCAGGGCGGCGGCAATGTCTGGTGTCGCATTAACGGGCGCCGACAGGCGCTTGGTTAAATCGCCACGAAATGTACGGGTAAATCCTGCCGCCTGCATCTCGCCGTGAAACTGGCGAAATTTTCGGTTGCCGCCTGCCAGTTCAAACACTTGCACAGGTGCGTCGGTAGCACACGCCTCGCCTACCATGTTCACGCTGTCGGCTGTCACGATGATGTGCTGCGCCAAACCAAGTATGCCGGTATAGGGATTGTCGCCGTCATTATTCCAGAGAAAATGCGCGTGTCCTGCAAGCTGGTCGCGCAAATAGGTCGAGAATTCCGGGGGCGAGCGGCGTGAAACCGTGATCATCGGGAAGAAATTCTGATCCGCCAGGGACACAATATAAGCGGTAAGTTCGCCAAATTCATCGCGCGAAAACGCATAGGCACTGTTTGGCCCGCCAATCAAAACAGCGATAGGGGTTTTTGCGCCGGCCCCATCCAGCAGGCGCGCGCGCCATGTCTCGGCATCAGCTTGTAGACCCTCTTGCGTGAGCATATGAGGCGATAAAAGTGTGCTCATGACATTTGGCCCTTGCAAACGGTCGTGATGCGGTGCCCAGACAAAGTCGAAATGCTGCGGATTGATGAGGGGATTTTGGAAAAAAGCTGTGAAACTGTGCCCACCGGACCGCAGGCCAATAAACCGCGCGTGGGCGGCGGCCTGTCGCCCGCTAGCCAGCACGAGGTCGGGATACGGTGGTGCGATGGTCGGGTCGTCACGCACGCCACGAAATGCTGCCTTATAGGGGGAGAGCCAGCGCCATGGTGCGTTCAACTGGGTATGGATCAGCCGGGGCTCAACCCCCAGCGCCTGCGCAACGCCCAGCACAAGCACATCATTGCCGCGACGCCCGCCGGTAATCGCCCAGACCTGCATGTGTTTTCCTTTTCAAATCTTGTCAAACCGCGTAATATTATTACGCGGTTTGCGGGAATATGGGTAATGAAAAAACCACGACTGGATGATATCGATCTGCGGATCATTGATGAATTGCAACGCGACGGGCGCATAACCAATGTCGAACTTGCGGGGCGGGTTGGCATATCCGCGCCGCCGTGTTTGCGCCGCGTGCGTGCACTTGAGCAAGCCGGTTTTATCAATGGCTATCATGCGCGGGTTAATCCCGCATTGCTGGGGTTTGGCGTAACAGTTTTTGCTATGGTCGGTCTGCACAGTCAGGCCGAGGCCGATTTGCAAGCCTTTGAAGCGCGCGTGGAGGGGTGGCGCGAGGTGCGCGAGTGCCACATGCTGAACGGCGATATCGATTTTATTTTGAAATGCGTAGCCCCTGATCTGGCGAGTTTCCAAAACTTTCTGACACGCGAACTGACGCCGGCCCCAAATGTTGCAAATGTTCGCACATCCCTGACTATTCGCCAGTCAAAACAGGCGGCAGGTGTGCCTGTCGATATGGTCAAATAAATTTTACGCCAAGAATTTCGTAGGACTTGCCGCCGCCCGGCGTGTTCACCTCCACACTGTCGCCAACTTCTTTGCCAATCAATGCCCGGGCAATCGGTGAAACGATAGAGATCTTACCCTCTTCCACATTGGCTTCGTATTCGCCGACAATCTGGTAGGTCATTTCGACTTCGGTATCTTCATCGACAAGATCGACGGTCGCGCCAAACTTAACCCGCGCACCATTCAGCGCGGTAACGTCGATAACATCAGCGCGGTTCAGCACGTCTTCCAACTCCATTACGCGGCCTTCATTGTGGCTTTGTTGTTCTTTGGCGGCGTGATACTCGGCGTTTTCAGACAGGTCGCCATGCGCGCGCGCTTCTGCAATCGCTTTGATGATGCGCTGGCGTTCTGGTCCTTTGAGCTTTTTCACTTCAGCATCAAGCGCGGCATAGCCGCCGGCTGTCATCGGAACTTTTTCCATTTTTCCCTCTTTACGGCGTTCTCCAGGCGGAAAACGCGATCTCCCCGAATATGTTCCACAAAATTTGAGAAATAGGCAAGTGTCAGTTGGTGTACATGCTACTGGCTGCGCTGGGCATAGTCTTGCAAGGATCGGACATCGAGATCCTGATTTGAGAGCGCCCGAATAGCCGCGACCGCGGCCTCGGCACCGGCCATGGTGGTGTAATAAGGAATTTTCATGACCAGTGCGGTGCGCCGGATTGATTTGCTGTCGGCAAGCGATTTTTCGCCCGCAGTTGTATTGACGACCAGTTGTACGTCGCCGTTCTTAATCGCGTCCACAATGTGCGGGCGCCCCTCCAAAACCTTGTTAATTGGGGTTACGTCCAGCCCCTGATCGGCAAGAAACGCTGCGGTGCCACGTGTCGCTATCACCGTAAAACCCATTTTTATGAGCGATTGCGCTGGCAACACCGCGCGTTGTTTGTCATTTTCCCGAACCGAGATGAAGGCCGTGCCCGTAGCGGGCAGCACAGTGCCGCCGCCCAGCTGACTTTTGGCAAAGGCCAGTGCGAAATTTGTGTCCAGCCCCATCACCTCGCCGGTTGAGCGCATTTCCGGCCCCAGCACCGTGTCGACACCGGGGAAACGGGCAAATGGGAACACGGCTTCCTTGACGGCAATATGGTCATAGGACGGGAAATCGAGGCCAAATTCACTCAGCTTGCTGCCGGCCATCACGCGAGCGGCGATTTTCGCGATCGGCTGGCCCAGCACTTTGGCAACAAATGGCACGGTACGGCTGGCGCGCGGGTTCACTTCGATGACGTAAATTGTTTCACCCTGCACGGCAAATTGCACATTCATGAGCCCGATAACATTGAGTGCCTTTGCCATTGCGCTGGCTTGGTGGGATAATTCGTCAATAATTGATTGCGATAGCGAGTGCGGTGGCATGGAGCACGCGCTATCGCCCGAATGGACACCCGCTTCCTCGATATGTTCCAGAATACCCGCAACCACAACTTCGTCGCCATCGCACAGCACGTCGACATCTAATTCGGTCGCGTCGCGCAAATACCCATCAATGAGAACCGGGCTGTCGCCGGAAACAATCACAGCTTCGCGCATATAGCGTTCAAGCTGTGCATCGCTGGAAACAATTTCCATGGCCCGACCACCCAGCACGTAAGACGGACGGATGACCACCGGAAAACCAATTTCAGCGGCAATACTGCGTGCTTCTTCTGCGCTGCGGGCGATACCATTGGGCGGCTGTTTTAATTGCAGACGATCAAGCAGATCTTTAAAGCGGTCGCGGTCTTCGGCAAGGTCGATCGCATCCGGCGATGTGCCTAAAATAGGAATGCCAGCTTTTTCTAGTGCTTGTGAAAGTTTGAGCGGGGTTTGCCCGCCAAATTGCACGATAACGCCCAAAAGCTGCCCAGCTGCCATCTCGCAGGCCAGAAGTTCCAACACATCTTCTTGCGTTAGAGGTTCGAAATATAACCGGTCGGACGTGTCGTAATCCGTCGACACGGTTTCCGGATTGCAATTGACCATAATGCTTTCAATATCGGCATCCGCCAGCGCATAAGCGGCGTGGCAACAGCAATAGTCAAACTCGATGCCCTGTCCGATGCGGTTTGGCCCGCCACCGAGAATAACCGCTTTGGGGCGCGCGGCAGGCAGAGCTTCGTTTTGTGGTGCAAAAGGCGAGGGCGCATCATAGCTCGAATAGAGATAGGGCGTACTGGCGGCAAACTCGGCCGCACAAGTGTCAATGCGGCGGAAAAATGGTCGAATGTCGAGCGCGTGGCGCGCGGCGCGGGTTGTGTCTTCGTCTGTGCCAGCCAATTCAGCAAGTCGGGCATCGGAAAAACCCATGGCTTTGACCTGCCGCATGGCTTCAGGTGTGTCGGGCAGGCCGCGGGTGGAGACCAGTGCTTCGGTATCCACAATCTCTTTAATCTGACGCACGAACCACGGATCAAAATGCGATAGCGCGCATATCTCGTCCACAGCCATGCCCTGCCGCAAGGCATGAGCGACCATTAAGAGGCGCGACGGGGTGGCCGTGGTTAACGCTGCGCGCAAAGCGTCCATATCGCCAGTTTCATCAACAATGGGCGCGTCATCGGGTGTGTTGAGACCGGTCAGGCCGGTTTCTAGCGAACGCAACGCCTTTTGTAGCGATTCTTGAAAGCTACGCCCGATAGCCATGGCTTCGCCAACCGATTTCATGGCGGTCGATAACAAGGGTTCGGCACCAGGAAACTTTTCAAATGCAAAACGCGGGATTTTTGTCACAACATAATCAATGGTCGGCTCAAAGCTTGCTGGGGTGACGCCGGTAATGTCGTTCATTAATTCGTCGAGCGTGAAACCTACAGCAAGCTTGGCCGCAACCTTGGCAATCGGGAACCCGGTTGCTTTGGAGGCCAGCGCGGAGGAACGCGATACACGCGGGTTCATTTCGATTACGACAAGACGCCCATCTGCCGGATTGACAGCAAATTGCACGTTAGAACCGCCGGTTTCCACGCCAATTTCGCGTAAGACAGCAATCGAGGCATTGCGCATGATCTGGTATTCGCGGTCGGTCAGGGTGAGCGCGGGTGCAACCGTGATGCTGTCGCCGGTGTGCACACCCATTGGGTCAACATTT
>DKNW01000032.1 GCA_002469805.1 Rhodobiaceae bacterium UBA7378 | reverse complement strand
CGAATCCCTCCCTCTCCGCCATTTCCCTAAAACATTCCAGAAAAAAACATTACCTTCAGAGTCAGTGTTGGGAGACGAAACGTATCTCTGCAACTATCAACTTTGCTGTTGACTTCACGTTTTATGAAAATAACCTATTAACAGCTTGAATTTTTCTTTTATTGAAGCCAGATTTCAAAATGGAGCCGATTTACGAAGATATTACAATTATTTTTGCATTTTTAGCTAGCTCGCAGATTGCAATTGCCGACGATCACGCTGGAACTAGTGGATCAGCAAATTTTATCCTACTAGATTATAGCATTAACATGTCGGCTGATACCGACGAAAAAGACACGACCCCCTTAGGAGATGGCAGCGGCAACACAACACCGATTAATATTGACGATGGCTTGGTTGACGACACTTCCGGCTTTTTCGGAATTGGCATAGGACACCGCTACAGCAGTAATATTGCAGCCGTTTTGCGATACGAAACAGGCGAACTCGAGTCAGGATCCTACACAACTCAGCTTGACACTTCATTTACTAACGTTTCGGTCGGGCCGACCAAAACAGACGTTGAAAGCTTTATGCTCGAAGCTGTTTATTTCATGCCTTACTCAGAACAGGTTGAGTTTTGGGGTTTGCTGGGCATCGGTCGCTCCGAGCTGGAAACCAGTACCACAGTAATTTCTGGCACACTTTCTGGCAGCGCTGTGTCTTTTGTTGCTGTTTGCAAAAGGTCGAAAGATAATACGTCAACCCGCATAGGTGTCGGCGCCACTTATTACATGAGCCAATCCAATGGATTTTATGGCGGAATTACTCGATCCGATTATGGGGACGCTGAGTACAACATGTATGATAATAACGCATGCACGTCCACGCCCGACATTTTGACTTTGGAAGACACGACAGCCACCGATTTCCGAATTGGTTATTTCGTTAGCTTCTAAATAAATAGCTCGAGACAAAATGCGTAGCCCCTTGCCCATCAGGATGGGCAAGGGGTTATTTTTTGGCGAAATTTTCTATTAAATCGCATTGATTACTATAATTAGATCTCGATCGCGCCGATTTAATGTTACGCGTAAGGCAAGCCGCATCCAGCCCGCTTGATATACGTCTCTACGCGCCATGTTGACAAAATGTCCGCGTCTGCGCATACACATGTCTGGCGTATATCACGGTCAAAAATAGCGAAAAACGGTAGAAATCAATGAGCTTAACCCATTTGCAGCGTCTGGAAGCTGAGAGCATCCACATCATGCGCGAGGTGGTTGCCGAAAGCGAAAATCCGGTGATGCTGTACAGCGTCGGTAAGGATAGCGCGGCCATGTTGCACGTCGCTAAAAAAGCGTTTTATCCATCGCCCCCGCCCTTCCCGCTTTTGCATGTCGACACCACATGGAAATTTAAAGACATGTATGCACTGCGCGAAAAAGCGGCGGCTGACGCGGGCATGCAACTTATCGTACACAAAAACCCTGAGGCTGAAGCCCAGGGCATTAACCCTTTTGATCACGGCGCGTTGCACACTGATATGTGGAAAACCGAAGGCCTGAAGCAGGCGCTTGATATGCATGGGTTCGATGTCGCTTTCGGCGGTGCACGGCGCGATGAAGAAAAAAGCCGCGCCAAAGAGCGCGTGTTTTCCTTTCGCACAGCCAACCATCGCTGGGAACCGAAAAACCAGCGCCCGGAATTATGGCAGCTTTATAATGCTCGCAAGGCAAAGGGTGAAAGCATCCGTGTGTTTCCTATGAGCAACTGGACTGAACTTGATATCTGGCAATATATCCATCTGGAAAATATCGAGATTGTGCCGCTTTACTTCGCAGCACCACGGCCGACGGTGGAGCGCGACGGGCTGTTGTTGATGGTCGATGATGCACGTTTTCCGCTTGCTGAGGGCGAAACCCCGCAAATGCGCTCCATTAGGTTTCGTACGCTTGGTTGCTACCCACTAACCGGCGCGGTGGAAAGCACCGCCGCCACTTTGCCGGAAATCATTCAGGAAATGTTGCTCACAACAACGTCGGAGCGCCAAGGGCGTGCCATTGACCATGACAGCGCGGCGAGCATGGAAAAAAAGAAACAGGAAGGCTATTTCTGATGGCCGATACCGAAACCATTTACAAAACCGATGCGCTGATTAGCGAGGATATCGACGCTTATCTGGAACAGCACCGACACAAAACCATGTTGCGTTTCATAACCTGTGGCTCGGTTGATGATGGCAAGTCGACCCTGATCGGCCGCCTTTTATATGACAGCAAAATGATTTTCGAAGACCAACTGGCGCATCTTGAAGCAGACAGCCGCAAAATGGGCACGCAAGGCGAGAGCATTGACTTTGCCCTACTGGTTGACGGCCTCGCCGCCGAGCGCGAGCAGGGCATCACAATCGACGTGGCATACAGGTTTTTTGCGACCGAGAAACGCAAGTTCATTGTTGCCGACACCCCCGGCCACGAACAATATACCCGCAATATGGTAACCGGCGCATCCACGGCCGACCTTGCCGTAATTCTGGTTGATGCGCGCCAGGGCGTGCTGACCCAGACGCGGCGCCATAGCTATCTGGCGCATCTGCTTGGCATCCGCCACATCGTGCTGGCGGTGAACAAGATGGACTTAGTGAATTACGACCAGAATGTTTTCGACGCGATTGTGGCGGATTATAAAACCTTCGCCAAAAATATCGGCATTGCGGCTTTTACTGCGATCCCCATTTCCGGGTTGGCAGGCGATAACATTGCCAATGCGTCGGCTCAAACTGACTGGTATGCTGGCCCGACATTGATCGAGCATCTTGAAACCGTGGATGTTGCCACCAATGCGGCCTCAGGTCATCCGTTCCGTTTGCCAGTCCAATGGGTCAATCGCCCTAATCTGGATTTTCGCGGCTTTAGCGGGCAAATCAGTGCGGGTAAAATCTGCGTTGGTGACGAGATACGCATTGTGCCATCGGGCCGCAACACCAAGGTGCAACGCATTGTAACGCAGGATGGCGATCTCGACGAAGCCACAGTTGGGCAGTCAATTACGCTCACATTTGAGGATGAGATTGACTGTTCGCGCGGCGATGTTATTGCCACTGCAGATGCACCTCCTGCGATTGCCGACACATTTGAAGCAACACTGGTCTGGATGGCCGAAACGCCGCTTGTGCCACGGCGTGGATATTGGCTTAAAATTGGCACACAAATGGTCAGCGCAACAATTCAGCCACCTAAATATCAAATTGGTATCAATACATTAGAACAACTTGCTGCTAAAACACTTGAGTTAAATGCAATCGGCGTATGTACCTTCTCGACCGATAAACCCATCGTGTTTGAACCCTATGCTGACAGCAAAGAGCTCGGTGGATTTGTACTAATAGATAAAATGACCAATAACACGGTCGCTGCCGGTATGATCAATTTCAGCCTGCGCCGAGCGCATAATATTCACTGGCAGGCAGCAGATGTTAACCGCGATGCACACGCAACCCTGAAAGACCAAAAGCCGCTTGTTTTATGGTTCACTGGGCTGTCGGGTTCGGGCAAATCGACCATCGCCAACGAGGTGGAAAAACGCCTATATGCGCTGGGTAAGCACACATTTTTATTGGATGGCGATAATGTGCGCCACGGCCTGAACAAAGACCTTGGATTTACCGACACGGATCGTATCGAAAATATTCGCCGCATTGGTGAAGTAGCAAAGCTGATGACCGATGCCGGCCTGATTGTGCTGACGGCCTTTATCTCGCCATTTCGTACCGAACGCCGAATGGTGCGCGACATGCTGCCAGATGGTGAGTTTATTGAAATTCACGTCGACACACCGCTGGCAGTTGCCGAGGAGCGCGACGTAAAAGGCCTGTATAAAAAGGCCCGTGCTGGCATGTTGAAAAACTTTACCGGCATTGACAGCCCTTACGAGGCACCAGAAAGCCCCGAAATCCGTATCGACACAAATGCAATGTCAGTGGAACAAGCGGCTGACGAAATTATGCGGAAGATTTTTGACGCTTAACCTGTTCCGGTCGCAATTGTTAGATCCCCAATACATAGGGTGATGGCTGGAAACGCCCGCACCAATATGTCAAATTAACTATCTTAGTTTTGTAAGGAGGGCGTTATGCGAACCGCGAGGTCGACAGGAAAAATATGCATTATCGGGGCCGGATGCTCCGGCTTCACAACGGCCAAGCGCTTAACAGATTTCGGCATCGCCTATGACCAATTCGAAGCCTCCGACAATATCGGTGGCAATTGGTACCACCAAAACCCCAATGGCATGTCAGCCTGCTACCAATCCCTCCACATCGACACCTCCAAGCATAGATTGGCTTTCGAAGATTATCCAGTGCCCGAAAACTGGCCTGATTTCCCACATCACAGCCAAATACATGCCTATTTCAACGATTATGTTGACCATTTTGGCTTGCGCGAAAATATCACCTTCAACACCTGGGTGACCGATGCGCGCCGCGATGAAGACGAAAAGTGGCATGTCACCCTGTCATCGGGCGAAACGCGGGTCTATGACGCGCTGGTGGTGGCGAACGGACATCACTGGGACCCCAAAATTCCCACCGAATACGGCGATAAGTTTAGAGGTATTCAGATACACAGCCACGCCTATGACAGCCCGTTTGCGCCGCATGACCTCAGAGGCAAAAACATTCTTGTTGTCGGGGTTGGTAATTCGGCGATGGACATTGCCTCCGAAGTGTCGCAAAAGCCGATCGCGGCGAAGTGCTTTGTATCGGCGCGCCGCGGCGTTTGGGTTCTACCTAAATATTTAAATGGCGAACCAGCTGATAAGGTCGCCATGCCAGCTTGGGTGCCATCCGGCCTTGCACGGTGGCTGGGCCAGCGTGTTATTTCCCGTGCGGTTGGCAAAATGGAAAATTACGGCCTGCCCGCGCCCGATCATAAAGTGCTCACAGCTCACCCGTCGGTTTCCGGCGAGTTTCTCACCCGCCTCGGCTGTGGTGATATTGCTGTAAAGCCGGGCATTGACCGGCTAGACGGCGACACTGTGCGCTTCGCCGACGGCACGCAGGAACAAGTTGACGTCATAATTTGGGCAACTGGCTATCGCATTAACTTTCCGTTTTTGAAACAAAATGCCCTGGCGGTCGAAAATAACCGGTTTCCGCTCTATCGACGCATGGTGAAGCCGGGCTGGGAAAACCTTTTCTTCATGGGGCTAGCTCAGCCATTGCCGACGTTGGTGAACCTTGCCGAACAGCAGTCAAAATTTGTTGCTGCCGTAATTTCGGGCGCGCATACCTTGCCCGATAGCCATCGCATGGAAAGCACCATCATCAAAGATGAAAAGAAATATCTGGGGCATTATTACGACAGCGAGCGCCATACAATTCAGGTCGATTTTAACCAATATGTGCGCGATCTGAAAAGGGATCTAGGGTCCGCTTGGCACATGTGAAACTCACGTCCAAACATTGAAAAACAATAGCGAATTATCCAAACCCCAAGTTTTTTGGGGGTTTCTTTACCCCTCATTACGATAGGCTAAAGTTTAGCTTTTATGCGTCAGTGAGGGTAACATGCAAATCAGAACCAAACTTCTAGCGATGGTCGTTGTCGCCGTGCTTGCAAGTACCGGACTGGTGCTTTCGCTGAGTTATTTTCAACAGCAGGCGCTGTATGAAGAAAGCAGTGAAAACCTGAGGCGGATCTATACAGATTCATGGGCCAATATTTACACCGACACAATTGTAGGCATGGAACAGGGCTTTGCCTCCGACATTCGGGCCATGGGGCGCGAACTCGATGTCGATGAGCGATTTAGCGGTTTTGACCCTGCCGTGTTTGAACAATATATCAGTCCGGCGCTCAACCGGGGCGAGCTTTCCTACGCCATGATATTTAGCCCAAAATCCATGATGCCA
>DKNW01000136.1 GCA_002469805.1 Rhodobiaceae bacterium UBA7378 | reverse complement strand
CCTTCATTATCAACCAACTCGTTCAGTCTCATAATTCTGTCTCCTCCAGCCCTTGCGGGCGGCGCTTTCTAGCTTTCAATCACCCGCACGAGATGGGCCACTTTGTCGATCATGCCGCGAACAGCCGGTGTGTCCTCCAGCGTACGACGACGCCCACATCGGTTAAGCCCCAGACCAATAAGCGTAGCGCGCTGGTCTTGCGGGCGTCCGATATGGCTGCCGGTCTGTTCAACTGTAACTGTCTTTGCCTTCGCCATAACAGCCTCCTAATTCGCTGCTTCTGTTGTTTCCGCATCATCGCGAGCATCGTCGCGGCGGCGGGACACCAGATCGCTCACTTTTTTGCCGCGACGGGCAGCAACCAAACGCGGGCTACCTTGCTTCAGCAATGCATCAAAAGTGGCGTGGATCATGTTGTACGGGTTCGACGAGCCGATCGACTTAGCAACCACATCCTGCATCCCAAGCACCTCGAAAACGGCACGCATTGGACCACCGGCGATGATGCCTGTTCCTGGAGGGGCGGCACGAAGCTGCACTTTACCGGCACCGTGGCGCCCGGCAATATCATGGTGCAAGGTGCGGCCTTCACGAAGCGGTACGCGGATCATATGCCGCTTGGCGCTCTCAGTTGCTTTACGGATCGCTTCAGGTACTTCACGTGCCTTACCGTGACCAAAGCCAACGCGTCCACGCTGGTCGCCGATGACGACGAGCGCAGCAAAACCGAACCGACGTCCCCCCTTAACCACTTTTGCCACGCGGTTAATGTGAACCAATCGATCGATAAATTCGCTTTCGCGCTCTTCGCGGTTGTCATTTTTCGCCACGTTACTCTCCTCAGAATTTCAGGCCGGCTTCGCGTGCCGCCTCAGCCAATGCTTTCACACGGCCGTGATAAATGTATCCACCGCGATCGAAAATAACGTCCTCGACCCCCGCTTTGATGGCGCGCTCGGCAACCTGTTTACCGACCATGCTTGCGGCTTCAACATTGCTGCCTTTATCGCCGCCATAATCTTTGTCTTTGGTTGACGCCGAGGCGAGCGTACGGCCCGCATTATCATCGATAACCTGCGCATAAATGTGCTTAGACGAACGATAAACCGAAAGCCGCGGGCGCCCATTGGCCACCTTTTTTAGCTGGCGGCGAACGCGCAGTTTCCGGCGTTCATCTGTCGAAAGTTTCGTACCCATGACCAATTCCTACTTCTTCTTGCCTTCTTTGCGGAAGACATATTCACCCGCGTAACGTACACCCTTGCCTTTGTAAGGCTCGGGCGGACGATAGGCCCGGATCTCGGATGCGACCTGACCAACTTTCTGCTTGTCCATTCCAGAAATAACGATTTCGGTCTGTGACGGACACTCCACGCTAATGCCCTCAGGCACTGGAAAATTAATATCGTGACTAAAGCCCAATGCAAGCTTAAGCGTTTGTCCCTGCATCTGCGCACGATAACCAACGCCTTGTAGTTCCAGCTTGCGGTCAAAGCCCGCCGTGACGCCCACGACGATATTTTCCACCAGTGATCTGCTCAGGCCCCAGAAGCTACGCGCCTTGATAGACTTATCGATCGGTGAAACAACGATACCGTTGTCATCCTTCTCGACAGTAACTTTTTCAGATAGGGTAACCGAAAGCTCACCTTTGGGCCCCTTAACAGCAACATTTTGCCCGCTCAAGGTCACTTCGACCCCATCAGGAACTGCTACCGGTTTTTTGCCAATACGAGACATATTTCAATCCTTCTCAATGCCCGCCTAGAAGACGCGGCAAAGAATTTCTCCACCGACATTGTTTTCACGTGCGGCATTATCCGACATCACACCTTTCGGCGTTGATACAATGGAAATGCCCAGACCATTGCGCACAACAGGCATTGTTTTAACCGACGAATAAACCCGCCGACCCGGTTTGGAAACCCGCTGGATCTCCTGAATAACCGGCTGGCCTTCGTAATATTTCAACTCGATCTCGAGTTCTGAGACGCCGTTCACAATATCCGTTTCCGAATAGCCGCGAATATAGCCTTCATCTTTCAAAACATCGAGTACCCAGCGCCGTAGTTTGGAAGCCGGTGTGTTAACTGACGATTTGCCGCGCATCTGCGCATTGCGAATCCGGGTCAGCATATCTCCAAGAGGATCGTTCATCTGCTCACTCCTACCAGCTCGATTTAACCATACCGGGGATCAGGCCTTTGGAGGCCAGATCACGCATCGAAATACGCGACATATCCAGTTTGCGGTAATAGCCGCGGGGACGACCAGTCACGCCGCATCTGTTACGAACCCGTGTCGGTGCCGAATTACGCGGCAGCTCGGACAATTTCAACCGCGCCCTGAAACGATCTTCATTAGACAATGATGTATCATTTGCCATGCGCAGCAATGTCGCTCTCTTGGTCGCGTATTTCGCGGCCAATCTTTTGCGTTTGTTGTTACGCTCTACTGAACTCTTTTTTGCCATCTGTTTCTCCGCCGCCCTTAATCTGTGAACGGAAAGTTAAAGCCACGCAGCAATTCGCGCGCTTGCTCATCATCATTCGTTGAGGTGCAGACAATGATGTCCATACCCCAAATCGTATCTACTTTGTCGTAATTGATTTCCGGAAACACGATGTGCTCCTTCAATCCCATCGCAAAATTGCCATTGCCGTCAAAGCTGCTTGGGTTTAGCCCGCGAAAGTCACGCACGCGCGGCAGGGCAATCGTCACCAGACGGTCGACAAATTCAAACATCCGCGCACCGCGCAATGTCACCTTCACGCCTAGCGGCATATCTTCACGCACCTTGAAACCCGCAATTGAATTCCGCGCGCGGGTGATAACAGGGCGCTGGCCGGCGATCGCCTGCATGTCTTCAAATGCCGAGTTAATCTTCTTGGTGTCCTGCGTTGTCTCGCCAATGCCCATGTTGAGCACGACTTTCTCCAGCGCCGGAACCTGCATAGCATTTTCGAGATTAAACTTTTCTTTGAGCGCGCCACGCACCACGGTGTTGTAGTGCTCTTTAAGACGCGGCTGGTATGCTTGTGCTTCAGCCATCGATAACTTCCCCCGAGCGCTTGGCAAAACGAACTTTTTTGCCGTCATCATTCATACGGTAGCCGATCCGCGAGGCTTGCCCGTCCTTCGGGTCGGCGATCGCGAGGTTGGACAGGTGAATTTTGCTTTCGCGGCTAATAATGCCACCTTCCGACTGGGCGTTCTGCTTCTGGTGACGCCGCACCATGTTCACGCCTTGCACCAGAGCACGATTTTCCGTCGGGAATATTGCCAATACCTCTCCGGCTTTGCCCTTGTCGCGTCCGGCGAGAACCAGTACGCGGTCACCCTTTTTGATTTTGATCTTGGTAACCATTACAAAACCTCCGGTGCAAGCGACACGATTTTCATGTGGTTTCCGCTCCGCAATTCGCGCGTTACGGGGCCAAAAATACGCGTGCCGACAGGTTCGCCAGCATTGTTGACCAACACCGCAGCATTACGGTCGAAGCGGATTGCGCTGCCATCGGACCGACGAATTTCTTTCGCCGTGCGCACAATAACAGCTTTCATCACATCGCCTTTCTTGACGCGGCCCCGCGGAATAGCCTCCTTCACGCTAACGACAATCGTGTCGCCAACCGAAGCAGTCTTGCGCTTGGAACCGCCAAGAACCTTGATGCACTGCACCCGGCGCGCGCCTGAATTATCGGCAACATCCAGATTAGTTTGCATCTGTATCATAGCTTTAATCCTTTAAAACTGGGCCGAAGCCCAACTTACTCACCCTGGCCGGAAACAACTTCCCAGCTTTTCAATTTAGATATCGGACGGCATTCGCGAATGGTCACCATTTCGCCAACTTTGATATCATTGCTTTCGTCATGCGCGTGGTAGCGCTTGGATTTACGAACGGTCTTTTTCATGACCGGGTCCGTAAAGCGACGCTCGACATTAACGACAACCGTTTTGTCGCCCTTATCGCTAACCACTGTGCCTTGTAGAATTCGTTTCGGCATTTTGCTTCCTACCCTTTAGCTCGCCTGACCGGCGCTTTGAGCCAGTGTGCGTTGTGCCGTTTTCAGGCGTGCGATTGTCTGGCGTACCTGCTTGATACGCGATGAGTTTTCAAGCTGACCCGAAGCCTGCTGGAAACGCAGATTAAGCTGCTCTTTTTTCAGCTTCATCAGTTCATCGGAAAGCTGGTCGGCAGTCAGATCGTTAATTTCTGTCATCTTCATGATCACTCAGCCCCTTTTTGGTCACCAGGACGTGAAACGATGCGGGTAGCAACAGGCAATTTGGCCGCGGCCAGCTTCAGCGCTTCGTGTGCGATGTCGTGGGGCACACCGTCGATCTCGAACATGATGCGGCCAGGCTTCACACGGCATGCCCAATACTCAGGCGACCCCTTACCTTTACCCATCCGAACTTCAGTTGGTTTTTTGGAAACCGGCACATCCGGGAAAATACGAATCCACACGCGTCCAGCACGTTTCATGTGCCGTGTAATCACCCGTCGGGCAGCCTCGATCTGGCGCGATGTTACGCGCTCTGGCGACGTGGCTTTCAAACCGTATGACCCGAAATTAAGTGCTGTGCCGCCTTTGGCATTGCCGCGGATGCGGCCCTTATGCGCTTTGCGGAATTTGGTACGTTTTGGTTGCAACATGGTTCTAGTTTCCTGCTGCCGGACGCTGCGGACGACCTTGGTCCGAGCCCTGCTCTTCGCGGCGGTCACGAGCCATTGGATCGTGCTCCATAATCTCGCCTTTAAAAATCCAGATTTTGACACCGCAAATACCGTATGCGGTCATGGCTTCAGCCACGCCGTAATCAATATTGGCGCGCAATGTATGAAGCGGTACGCGCCCCTCACGATACCATTCGGTCCGCGCAATCTCGGCGCCACCAAGACGACCACCGCAATTGATACGAATACCTAGAGCACCCAGACGCATCGCCGACTGCACGGCGCGCTTCATGGCACGACGGAACCCGACCCGACGCTCAAGCTGCTGGGCAATACTCTCAGCAACCAGTTGCGCGTCAACCTCTGGCTTGCGCACCTCAACAATATTCACAACAACTTCGCTGTCGGTCATTTTGCTGATTTTGGTTTTCAGCTTCTCGATATCAGCGCCTTTTTTACCGATGATGACACCGGGGCGAGCCGAATGAATAGTGACACGGCATTTTTTGTGCGGCCGTTCAATAACGACGCGCGCAACACCTGCCTGACGCAGATCGCGCATCAGCGTGTCACGGATTTTAAGATCCTCATGCAGCAATCCGGCATATTCGCCTTTAGCTGCATACCAGCGCGACTCCCACGTACGGTTGACGCCCAGTCGCATGCCAATCGGATTGACCTTTTGACCCATTACGCTTTCTCCTCAACTTCGCGCACAACGATTGTGAGCTGGCTAAACGGTTTAATGATGCGGGCCGCGCGGCCCTTGGCCCGCGCACGAAAACGCTTCATAACAAGGTTCTTACCGACATAGGCTTCGGCAACAACAAGACTGTCCACATCGAGATTGTGGTTATTTTCTGCATTTGCGATCGCGCTCTCCAGCACTTTCTTCACGTCGTTTGAAACCCGACGCCGCGAAAATGTCAGATCAGATAACGCGCGCTCGGCCTTTTTGCCGCGAATGAGTTGGGCAACAAGGTTCAGCTTTTGCGGGCTAGTGCGGATCATGCGACCAACCGCTTTGGCTTCATTTTCCGGCAATCGCCGTTCTGCCGATGGTTTTCCCATGACTACTTCCTTTTCGCCTTCTTATCCGCAGCGTGACCGTAATAGGTCCGCGTCGGCGCAAACTCGCCAAATTTATGCCCCACCATATCCTCGGTAACCGAGACCGGAATATGCTTCTGGCCGTTGTGCACGCCGAATGTAAGGCCGACAAATTGTGGCAGAATTGTCGAACGACGGCTCCATATCTTGATGACCTCATTGGTGCGACCGCTATCGCGCACGGCTTCGGCCTTTTTAAGCAGATAGCCGTCGACAAACGGGCCTTTCCAAACTGAACGTGTCATAGCCTGCGCTCCCTAACGTTTCTTCCGCAGATGTCGGCTGCGGAGAATATATTTGTCTGACGTTGTATTTGACCGGGTGCGACGCCCTTTGGTCGGCTTGCCCCACGGCGTTACTGGATGGCGACCACCCGATGTTTTACCTTCACCACCACCATGTGGGTGATCAACCGGGTTCATGGCAACACCGCGCACTGATGGGCGTTTACCCAGCCAGCGATTGCGACCGGCCTTGGCAAGTTTGATGTTTGACTGGTCGGGGTTCGAAACCGCGCCAACCGTTGCCATGCAGGCACCCAAAATCAGGCGTTGCTCACCAGATGTCAGGCGCACAATCGCATATGCCTGATCGCGACCTACCAACTGCGCAAATGCACCAGCTGAACGCGCAATTTGCCCGCCCTTGCCGGGCTTCATTTCGATATTGTGGATGATCGTCCCGATGGGCATTGATTTCAGGGGCATTGCATTGCCCGGCTTCACATCAACACTCTCGCCCGAGACAACACTATCGCCCGGTGCCAAACGCTGCGGCGCCAAAATATAGGCCAGTTCACCGTCTTCATATTTAATCAGCGCAATGAAAGCTGAGCGGTTCGGATCATATTCCAAACGCTCAACCGTGGCCGGCATGTCAAAACGCTTCCGCTTGAAATCAATGACACGGTAGCTGCGTTTGTGCCCACCACCGCGACGACGTGCCGTGATGCGACCAGCATTGTTCCGGCCACCCGATTTCGTCAGACCTTCGGTCAAATGCTTCACTGGCTTGCCAGAGTGCAGGCCAGAGCGATCAACCTGAATGAGACCACGTTGGCCCGGGGTCGTCGGCTTATATTTCTTCAATGCCATATCTTACCATCCCCGCCTTAAAGACCCGTTGTCACGTCGATCGAATGACCGTCTTCAAGCGTTACTATTGCTTTCTTCATCTCGTTTTGGCGACCTGGAATGCCACGAAAACGTTTAGTCTTGCCTTTGCGACGCAATGTGTTCACCGCTTTGACTTTCACGTCAAACAGCGCCTCCACAGCTTCCTTGATAACCTTCTTGTCGGCATCAATAGCCACGCGGAAGACAACTTGGTTGTTCTCCGAGGCCATGGTCGCCTTTTCAGTAATCACCGGCGCGCGAATGACATCGTAATATTGCTCAGTGCTCATTTGAAACGCTCCTCAAGGCTCGACAGTGCGGCTTTCGTCAACACCAGCTTGTCGCGGCGCAAAATGTCATAAACATTAATGCCCTGTGCAGGCAGCACATCAACGCATGCAATGTTGCGCGCGGCGCGGGCGAAGTTCTCATCAACCTCAGGGCCATCAATAATCAGCGCATTTTCAATGCCCAGCTTCGATAATTGCTGGCGCAGAGATGCCGTTTTGCCGTCTTTCGAGCGGGCATCTTCAAGCACCACAAGCTGTTCGGCAGCTGTTTTGCTGGACAGTGCCATTTTCAGCGCTAGCGCCCGAACTTTTTTCGGCATATCAATCGCGTGGCTACGCGGCACGGGACCGTGTGCTTTACCACCACCAATGAAAATATTCGACTTGCGGTTACCGTGACGGGCACCGCCACCACCTTTTTGGCGACCGAATTTCTTGGTTGTACCTGCAATTTCTCCGCGTGGCTTGGTTTTGTGCGTGCCGGCCTGACGCGCAGCAAGTTGATAAGTCACCATGCGCTGCAGAATATCAGCACGTGGCGATACACCAAACACCGCCTCGTTAAGATCAACCGATCCGCTGGTCTCGGCGTCAAGCGTGGTTACATCGGCTTTCATCACTCACCATCCTTTTCGCCATCTGGCGTATCGGTTTCTTCTGTGACTTCTTCGGCGCTCGTATTGGCAGACGCCTCCTCGGTTACCGCCTCTTCAGCAGCCTCAACCGGCGCCTCAGCTGCAGCACCGGCCTCAGCCTCTACTTCCAGCTCTTCAGCCTCGCCATCCTCAAACAGTGCAGCAGGTAGCGGTACGTCATCCGGCAGTGGGCGCTTAACTGCATCGCGCAGCAGCACCCAACCACCTTTGGCACCGGGTACCGCACCCTTTACCATGACAAGGCCACGTGCAATGTCGGTTTTAACCACAGTTAAGTTTTGTGCTGTCACGCGCACATCACCCATGTGACCGGCCATTTTTTTGCCTTTGAACACTTTGCCTGGGTCTTGGCATTGGCCAGTCGAGCCATGGCTACGGTGCGAGATCGACACACCGTGCGAGGCACGCAGACCACCAAAATTATGCCGCTTCATGGCACCGGCAAAGCCTTTACCAATCGACACGCCTGTCGCATCTACATGCTGACCTTCAACGAAATGATTGGCGGCAAGCTTGGCGCCGACATCAATCATGTTTTCAGGCGACACACGGAACTCGGCGAGACGACGCTTGGGTTCAACCTTTGCACGGGCAAAATGCCCACGCGCGGCTTTAGTGGTGCGCTTGACCTTGGCAAAGCCGGCACCGAGCTGAACCGCTGTATAGCCGTCCTTATCTTCGGTGCGCTGGGCCACAACTTGACACCCGTCAAGCTTCAGCACCGTGACAGGCACATGCTGGCCAGCCTCGGTAAACAGGCGGGTCATCCCCACTTTTTGAACAATCAATCCGGAACGCATGTTCACGTCTCCCAATTCCTTACAGCTTGATCTGCACGTCGACACCGGCGGGCAGATCAAGTTTCATCAATGCATCCACAGTCTGTGGGGTCGGGTCGACAATATCGAGCATGCGTTTATGCGTCCGAATTTCGAACTGCTCGCGGCTCTTTTTGTCGATATGCGGCCC
>DKNW01000104.1 GCA_002469805.1 Rhodobiaceae bacterium UBA7378 | reverse complement strand
CAAACAATCATCACAGCCAAAAATGCGATTGCCGATGGCGTGACGAAAACTGCGGTCAATCATCCCCTTATGCTCGATTGTCAGATAGGAAATACATCGCCGTGCATCCAGCCGGTAAGGCGCGGGAAACGCATTGGTCGGGCATATATCCAGACACGCCTGACACGCACCACAATGATCAGGCTCCGGCGGGTCAATGGGCAGGTCTGCCGTGGTAAAAACACTACCAAGAAACAGCCATGAACCAAAATCGCGCGATACGAGATTTGTATGCTTGCCTTGCCAGCCAAGCCCCGCAGCCTCGGCCAGCGGCTTCTCCATGACCGGAGCCGTATCGACAAAAACTTTCACATCAGCAGCCGTTTGCGCGACCATCCAGCGCGCCAGCGCCTTGAGCTTTTTCTTGATGACATCGTGATAATCGCGTCGACGGGCATAAACCGAGATGACGCCTTTATCGCTTTGCAAGAGGTCGGGCAATGGGTTCTCATCCGGCCCGTAATTCATGCCCAGAACAATGACCGACTTCACTTGTGACCATAATTGCGCCGGATGCGCCCGGCGCGCAGCATGTGTTTCCATCCAGTCCATGTCGCCGTGATACCCGCTATCGAGAAATTCGCGCAACCTGCCGCCTGCTTCGGGTATCGCGTCTGGGTGGGTGATGCGGCAAATATCAAACCCTTCAGCGGCAGCAGCGCGCTTCAAGTCGGCAACGAATTCGCTGGGCGATGCGGCGGGGTTGTCTGCCATCATCTGTCCTAGAAGTCGAGATCAGCGTAATAGGGCGGAGGCCGCATACCCGCCACATGGTCAGCCAGAAGCGGGCGAAAACTGGGTCGTGATTTTATTCGCGCATACCAGTCACGTACAACCGGCCACGACTTCCAGGGCACATCACCGGTATAATCAAGACATGACAAATGCGCGCTAGCCGTCAGGTCGGCTATGGAAATATCTTCGCCTGCCAACCAGCTACGCTGGTCCAGCAGAAACGTCAGATATTCCATGTGCAGGCCGAGATTATGCAGCCCGATGCGCACAGTTTCCATGTCAGGCCCGCCGCCACCAGCACTTGCGCCCATAAACCGGCGGTCAATTTTTTCATATGTTATAAGGCGACCAACCTCGTCGTGAAACTTGTCGTCGAACCACGCGACAATCCGCCGGACTTCGGCCCGCGCAAGCCGGCCCGACGGCATCAGCGGCATAGCACCACCTTTTTCTTCCAACCATTCGGTAATCGCATAATGTCCGGCAATCGTGCCGGCATCTCCGACCAGCACCGGTACCTCGCCCGATGGGTTCAGCATCAAAAAATCAAGGCGACGTTCCCATGGGCGTTCTTCAACGAATTCCACTGCGAATTTTTTTTCGCCGAGCACCAGACGCACTTTACGTGAGAAAGGGCAGACCGGCTGATGGAAGAGACTTGCCATACCGACAAACTAAGCTGAGCCTGCGCTTCGGGCAAGTGCCCAGTCATTGCACGAAAAACTTGTCTTTTTGCGAAAAAACTTGCCGCCCCAGCACCAATCTGTCTAGCTTGGCGCCATGGGACTAGATCACCTTCTACTGCTGGCGGCCATTCAAGGCATCACCGAATTTCTGCCGATCAGCTCGTCAGGCCATCTGCAGCTGATCCATGGGCTAAGCGCCTATCCAGATCATGGCCTGATTATCGATATCGCCCTGCACGCCGGAACGCTCGTCGCGGTTATGGCCTATTTTCACCGCGATGTGGTGACCCTGTTTACCGGCACCATAGATATCGCCCGCGGCCACCGATCATCCGCTGCGCATCTGGTGCAAGTGTTGGTCATAGCCAGCCTGCCGGTTTTTCTGGCCGGAGCCGCGCTGGTAGCAAGTGACTGGGCCAGTGCTTTGCGCACCCCCGAAACTGTCGCTTGGGCGAGCATTATTTTTGCCATACCGCTATGGCTTAGCGATCGCGTACAGCGGCACGCACAAGCTTCAGATCCAGTTGACAACGACCACCATAGCGCGACGGCGGTACTTAGCCCGCGCCAGGCGCTTATTATTGGGCTGACCCAAATTCTCGCATTAATTCCGGGCGCCAGCCGCGCCGGTGTCACCATTACGGCCGGGCTGTTTCTGGGCTTTGACCGCACGCAGGCCGCGCGCTTCTCCATGTTGCTGGCTATGCCGGTTATTGCCGCATTCGCGCTGGTAGGTCTCATCGATCTCATACGCGCGGGCGACGATCAGGCGTTGGGCACCGCACTCGGAGCCGCGGCTCTTGCCGCGGTTTTCGCCTTTGCAACGATTCATATATTTTTACGCGTCACGCGGCGCATAGGGCTATTGCCGTTTGTTATCTACCGGATCGGCCTTGGCGTGTGCCTGCTCTACATTATCGCCTAATACGGGCTGGATCGCTAAATACGGCCTGGCTTAAACCGCCTTCGACGCACCGCGATAGCGCCCCAGATAGCTATCCAGAAGCAGGGCGATCGGTGTCGCCTCGACGCCCAGCGCAGCAAGATCAGCGGCATCCTCACCAACCACATTATCACTGCGCAGTAGAATAACCTGATCTGGCGTCAATGGTGGTTTGGGCAGAAATCGTGTGAGCTGCGCCAGCATCGACGCCACCGCGAACGGCAAAGGCACCAGAAGGCGCGTCTTGCCAATTTTTTCCAGCATCAGCTCCATCAGTTCGCGAAAAGTAAAGATTTGCGGCCCGCCCAATTCGTAAATGCCCGCCGGTGCACCCGCGAGGCACGCAGCCACGCCCTGCGCCACATCAAAAACACTGACCGGTTGGTATTGTGTTAGCCCGCCGCCGATAAGCGGTAGTCCCGGTGCAAGTTGGGCCATGCCCGCAAAGCGGTTAAAAAAATCATCTTCTGGACCGACCACAATTGACGGGCGCAAAATATGCGCGTCCGGATAGATCGCCAAAATTGCTGCCTCGGCTTCCGCCTTACTGCGCGCATAAGCCGAGGCAGAGCTTGCATCGGCGCCGATCGCAGAAATCTGAATAAACTGTGCAACGCCTTCGCTTTGAGCTATTGCCGCCAAGCGCGCAGCCCCGGCGCCCTGCACAGCGTCGAATTTTTGCCGGCCACTTTCGTACAAAATACCAACCGCATTGATAACGGCCGTTGCGCCATCAAGCGCAGCACGCGTGCTGGCCTCGTCACGAATATTGCCGTGAACGATTTCGATTTGCCCGACCCGACCCGCCGTTTTCAAAAACAGCGCCTCATTAGGCCGGCGCACAACAATACGCAAGGCATGGCCCTGTTTTGCAAGACGCCGCACAATATGGCGCCCCAAAAAGCCCGACCCGCCAAAAACGACGATACGTCCTGCTTGCGTTTCAGCCATTATGCGTTCCTCTCACACCATTTACGTGTGCCAGTCATAAAACATGCAGCCGCAGGCGTGAAGTGCAAAATCACCGGACAATAGGCCGCTGTAAATATTGGCTTATAATAACGGGCTGCATTCTTGACCTCCATTCTTGGCCCATAATTAGGCCTGCAAATATTGACAAGAGCGACACGGGCTTCTAAACACGCGTGATGAGGCCCAGGTGGCGGAATTGGTAGACGCGCTAGCTTCAGGTGCTAGTGCCCGCAAGGGCGTGGAAGTTCGAGTCTTCTCCTGGGCACCATGACTCCGCAGTAATAAGCAGTAACCTTGTAAATATGGAGACCTGACATGATAAGATTTTTCCCAAATCTGATACTGGGTTTCATTCTACTGGCAAGTTTTTCGCCCGCTCTGGCCGGGCATCACAAAGCTGGCGTGGTTCATGCCAAAATCAAACCTCTGAAAGAAGTGGTGGCGGAACGCAACGCAGAGAGCCAGAAAAAATTGCGTCTTGAGGAAAGGGCGCCGATCGCGACACCGGGAAGGATCATCGTGGTGTATAAATTCAAATGCGCCGGCTTTGCACGCCAGCAAGACGCCATGCGCGCGCTTGCCGCCATGATCCAGCATGAGCGCGAAGAAGCGCCGGTTACCTATGCGTCGTCGCCTCTCATTTTCGAAGACGGT
>DKNW01000141.1 GCA_002469805.1 Rhodobiaceae bacterium UBA7378 | reverse complement strand
GATGACAAAAATGAAAACTATAAAACAAGCACTTGGCGCCCTGGTTTTGCTTGGCGGCGCAGCGGTATTCTTAAATACGTTCGCGCCATCCGACAGCCTGAATTTCGACCCGGCACGCTTAAGCCGCATTAATACGCATTACACCGCCGCAATTGCTGACCAGCAGGTGGTCGGCGCCCGCGCCGTGATATTCCAGAACAACAAAATCGTCTACGCCCAAAATTGGGGCTATGCCGATCAGGAAAACAAAAAACCGCTCGCCGACGACACAATTTTGCACTTTTTCTCGATGACCAAGCCAATTACCTCGGTTGCTGTCATGATGTTGTTCGAAGAAGGCAAGTTTTTGCTGCATGACCCGATCGCCAAATACATCCCCGAACTGGCAAACCTGCAAGTGTATGACGCCGAAACCGGAACGGGAAACCCGCCCGTACGCAAAGCGGCACGCCAGCCAACCATTCATGATGTGCTGACCCATCGCGCTGGTTTTACCTATGGGTATTTCGACCTGTCGCCTCTGGGGGACCTTTATCGCCAAAGCAATATCAACGATCCGCAAGCCGATCTGAGCAAATTCGTTACTGATTTGGGTAAATTGCCGTTGAAATATGACCCCGGCACCAAATGGCATTACGCAGTGTCGACCGACGTTTTGGGGCGTTTGGTTGAGGTGGTGTCTGGGCAGACATTTGGCGCGTTTTTACAAACCCGCATTTTCGACCCACTCAACATGGTTGATACAGGCTTTAAATACGACCCCGCAACCGCCGATCGGCTCGCGGTTTTATATTCGCAAAGCGGTATAACTGAACAATTTGGTGAAAAAGGCTTCTTCGCCCGTTCCTCCGGCCCCGGGCATGAGCCAGCGCACCCGCAATTGGTGATGAGCCATGGCGATACCGGCAAGTTTGAAAGCGGCGGCAGTGGGCCTTTATCAACGACGCATGATTATCTGCGCTTCGCCCGCATGCTGCTCAATGGCGGCGAACTGGACGGGGTTCGCCTATTGGCACCAGCAACCGTGGCGCTGATGCGCCGCGACCATGTTGGTGACACCGAGCCATTGCAGCGCATGACCAGCATTCAGTTAAACGAAGGCATCGGGTTTGGTCTGGGGTTCGGGGTTATCAAAGATCAAGGGCTCTCGAAACTTGCCATGCCGGATGACAGCTTTTTCTGGGGCGGTGCGGCTGGCACATTCTTTTGGATAGACCCGCGCAATGAATTGATTGGCATGTTTGTTGCGCAGGTCGTACCCCATCGCACCACCTTGCGGCAGGATATGTGGGGGTTAACATATCAATCTATTCTCGATGACCGGCTAAATTGACCAAGGTCGTTATCTCGAAAAACCAATAAATTGTTCCTTCAGTCAGGAAACGCAAATTCAGGAAACCTAATGTCTTTTTTTAACGATCTATCTCGGATACCCGCTATCCGCACGCCCTTCCTCAATTGTATTTGGGCGTGCATGACCTCGGTGAGGTTGTGTCTGGGTTTGTTATCGACGCTACCGGCCTTTATGCGTTTATCGCTGTCGAACGGCGCCAAGACCTATCTGGTAGGCCAGCCAAATTCGGCGTTGCGCGCACCTTAATCGCGCGCTGCTTTTTCGGCGACAGCCAACAAGCGAATAAGGTTTTCGCCGCTGATTTTGGCAATATCTGCTTCGCTCAAACCTCGGTTACGAAACGCCGCCAAGACCTTCGGTAAATCGGAAACATCTTGTAAATTGGCGACGCCGCCGCCACCATCCCAATCCATACCGAAGCCAACATGCTCGGGCCCCATTAGTTCCAATGTGTAAAAGAAGTGATCCAGTACATCTGAAATATCGGCATATTGCGGCGGGTATTTTGCATCAAGTGCGCGACGCTTGGCGGTATAAGCGATGTGCTTTGCGCCAACTTCGCCATTGGCGCTATCGGGCGCGCGATATTCGCTGTATATTTTGATGAGTTCCGGCAACCGCCGCCGATCAACATTCAGCTTTCGCAAATAACCGGACAGAGAATTGATCTGTATGACACCGCCCGTCTCAGCAAGTTGCTTTAACAATCGGTCGGGAACATTGCGCGGATGCGTGTACAATTGCGACGCACCGGAATGCGATAAAATAATCGGCGTTTTGGACAGGGCCATGGCCTGCTCCAGCGCATCATCATGGGCATGGGACAGGTCGACGACCATACCGAGCGCGTTAGCACGCGCGATCAGTTCTTTCCCAAGCGGCGACAGACCGCCCCATTTCTGCCCACCAGAGTCCGTTGAACTATCAGAAAACTGGTTGTTACGCGTGTGCACCAGACCAACCATCCGCACGCCAGCGGCGTAAAATTCATCGAGCAAGCTTAAATCTTCGCCAAGCGGATAGGCGTTCTCAATACTTTTGTAAACAACGCGTTTGCCTTGCGCGATAATCGCGCGCGCGTCTTGCCCCTGCACGGCCAGCGCAAAATCATCTGGCGCATCGCGCACCATTTTATCAATAACCGCATTGCGTTGTCTGGCTTCTTTTAAGGCGCGCGCGTACCCGTCTTGCGTTAACGGGCCTTGCGGCGTGTAAATCACCCAAAAACCACCATCGAGGCCGCCTTCTTTCATGCGTGGCAAATCCACCTGCACATAATCGTTTTGCCAGCTATAGCGCTTAGTGATATCCAGCGCGGAGAAATCGACCAGCAGCGGTGTATCGAGGTGACTGTCTAAAAACATATGTTCGTCCTTGTGTTTTTCAGCAGCCTGGCTTGCCTGAACCAGCACGAACATAATTATAAGGAAAACGAAGATAAAAATGTAGCGGGGTTCGGGTTGCCTGTTTTTTACAGGCATTGCTACAAACATCGTCAAATACGCAAACACATCCTTAGTACAGCCCGCTTTCGGGGGTGTTTTCTAGTCTTAATTGAACACTAATGCCAGAAGCCACCAACTATTACGCTGCTCGGTCTGATCAAGACGCTTATTGCGCCGAATACGTTTAATGTGACCAGGGGCCGGTTCTGTCAAAACGAAAATTATCGGCATAGGACTTTTGCGACGGCTTGCGGGTGCGTTCGCGTTCTACCCGCGCGGCAATGCCATGCGCAGCGGCATAATTCTGCGCTTCTTCAAGCGTCGGGAATTTCAGTTTTATCTGCGACCGCGTTTCGCCGGCACCGTTCCATCCAGTTAACGGGTCTTTAACAGACGGCTTCTCCGGCGCAAACTCAAGCACCCAAGATTTCGTCTTCGCCGTTCCCGACGACATGGCTGTTTTAGCTGGTTGATAAATACGCGCGCTCATACTGCCCTCATCCGCTTAGATAGCCCGTTTTATATCGCCAAATTCTCGCCAGAATGCAACCCGTCTAGTAAATCGCAAGCGGGTTGATTATCGCCTGCACTGCCCCCTTAAGGCGCGGCACGCCAAGCGCGAACATAAACTCGTCCACACCGACATCGACCAGTTTGTGCGTTGTCATGTTTTCGAGAATATAGACGCCGTACTTCGCGAGCAAAATACGATGAACAGGAAACGCGTCATTCACGTCCTCTGACGGTAAGGCTTCCATCGCCCATGTATCAGCACCCACCGCGGCAACGCCCAACTTCGCCAAATAATGCGCGCCGCTAACACCAAGCCCCGGCAGTCCGGGCAATAGTTCCGCATCATCGGCTGTTGCCTTCAAAAATCCGGAATGCAAAAGCACCACGTCACCGGCTTCTATATCGATGCCCTGCGTCTTGGCCGCGCGCTTAATGTCGGCCTCGGTATAGGCCGTTCCTATTGGCAGCGGATCTTGCCCGAATATTTTTGTCATATCCAGCACAACGCCCCGCGTGACTATGCCCGGCAGTGCGTGCGTGCCGAAAGTCAACAACCCGTCCGGCGCGACAACATCCGCAGCTGGCCGATTATTGTAATAAACATGGTCGCGCCCGATATGCCCCAGCCCGTCCAGTTGTGAGCCGATACCAACGGATGTAATCACCGTGTCATCATTGCCAACGGTTTTGCCGCTGCCCATGGTTGCGCCGGAACCGTCATTGAGCTGATGCACAATCATCTGAAACTTGCGCGGCCCATAGGCCGGCGTGTCGGGTGCCGTCACCATGCCCAGCGAAACGGTTTTGCCCTGCTTAACCAGCGCGGCGGCGGTTTTGGTTTTGGCGGCATCAATATGGTTTATCGCCCCCAATGTGTCGTCTTTGCCGAATTTCGAGACGAACCAGTCATCCGCCAGCACTGGCGATGCGGCTATGAGTATGGGCAAACAAATTCTGAATAACAAACGCATGATCCCCTCCCTAATCCAAATTAAATTCTAGCCAAGACCCCGCTGCAAGGTAAACAGTTGAGTTCACCATTATTGTCTGATTAATTACGCGGCGTGTCGTACAAAAACTATATTCAAGCCGGTTTGGCGCTGTCGCTTATCTGGGTCTTAAAAGCGCTGGGCTTGCGCTTTGGTGCCAAATTGGCCGGCGCCGCGCTGCTGGCGCTTGGTCGGCGCACGCGCGAACACAAGCTGGCAGAGGCCAATATGTCCGCCGCCCTGCCCGGCATGACGCCGCAGCAGCGAAAAACCGCGCTTCGCAATATGTGGCGCAATATCGGTCATGTACTGGCTGAGATGGCGCATATGAAGCGCATTGCCGCGCAGGCCGACCAGCGCCTGCATGTGCATGGGCGCGAACATTTGCACGCACTCAAAGCCAGCGGCAAGCCGTTTATCTTGGTTTCTGCTCATACCGGAAATTGGGAAATCAATATGGTGCTGCTGGAACAAATGGGCTTTGAAGCAGGTGCGATTTACCGCCGATCCAACAACCCTATTATGGACAAATGGATCGTCGATCAGCGCGCGGGTTATATGCCGCACCAGATTCCCAAAGGTGCCGAAGGCTCAAAACAGATGATCCGGCTTTTGAAAGATGGCGTCACGCTGGGCGCGCTCATTGATCAGCGCCTGAACACGGGCGACCCGATCTCCTTTTTCGGGCGTCCAACACGCGCACCGTCAGCAGCCGTCAAGCTGGCCCATCGGTTTGACTTGATGGTGCTGCCCGTGCGCGTGTGCCGCCGCGCAAATATGCCCGACACAGCCTATTTCGACGTGCATGTCGAGGCCCCCTTCAACGTCAAGCAGAGCGATGACCGCCAAGCCGATACCGACCGCGCCATGGCGCATATTTATGCCCGTTTTGAAGCCTGGATTTCCGACCGACCCGCCGAATGGTTCTGGGTGCATGACCGCTGGCGCGATTAGCCTAGCCCCCGTCCAGATAATCTTTCCAGTAACGCCTATTACGCGCCCGCGCGCGCAGTTTGCCCAAAGCGTAGCGCAGAAAAACAATCAGCTCTGACCGCATGAGCGTGTGTCGGCTTTGAATACGCGTCGGTGTGCGCGGGCTTGCCGAAAGCTTCGCGTCTTCTTCAATGATGTGCTTGGCGATCATATTGCCCAGATTATAGTCTTCGATCACGCGGCGACGCGCCTCGATAATGGCCGGCAGTCGCTTTTCATAGGCATTATCGGCAATCGCTTCACGAATGGTTGCAAACGCCCGTTGCGGGTCGCGTATGTCGATTGGAATAAATGCATCTTCGGGAAAATACGCAGCCGCATTCGGGCAACCCACATAGAACGGCAGCGTGTAGCCGAGGAACGCATCGGAAAGTTTTTCCGTCCAGTGATGCGGGCCGATATGGTTTTCCACCGCCAGGTGATATTTGTAGCCATCCAACGCCTCGGCCTTGTGCTCTACCGGACGAAATCCGTTGCCGTAAACCGAAATCAAATCCTCAAGCTCGTGCATCGCTTCGTTCAAAAATTCAAAGCGGCGCAAATGCAGGCTGTGTTTTTGCCGCTTTTTTGAGCCAAACACCGACAGAATACCTGTCTTATTTGGAGCTTTCGGATGCGCGTTGACCTGCTCGGGCCCACCATAATACCAAAAGCCGACAGGCGGCATATCGCGGCGGTTCGGGTGCACCAGCGCGGCGGCGTCATGGCTGGTCATAATCATGCCGAACTGGTCTGTATAGTCGCGCCCGAAAAATTTGATGGACGACGGCTCATAGGTAATCAGCGCCGTGCGCGCCTTGCCGCACATCACCTCTTCGGAACGCAGCGGCAGACGCTCATTGCCCGTTTTTGGCAAGTCGTCATACACAACCAGCCAGTCAAAATCTTTTGCCAGCGGATCCAGCACAAACTCAACATGCGGATAAAATTGCGGCAATTCCGTGAATTGAAAAACCTGCATCGGGTTTTTCGACATTAGTTTTATTTTTATCGTGGGGGCCACACGCCAATATCCTATTTATGTGTGAATCTCGGCAAGGTTAACGATATTGCCATAACCGGCAACATAAGAACGGCAGCCAGCATCAAACCAAAGTCATAATTGCCGGTCACATCCCAAATGTGTCCAATCAAAATCGGGCTGACCCCTGCACCTAAAATAAAAATCGAATATTGCAGCCCGTAAATTGCGCCGTAATGGGCCAGGCCGAAATACCGTGCGGTGTAATATCCGATGAGGTCAACTTCTGCGCCCACCGCAAAGCCCAAGGCTATGGCAGCGACCATCGCATAATCCACCCCACCCAAAGCCAACGACAAACACCCTATTCCCACCACAGCAAAGACAACTGCTGTGAGATACGGCGCGAAAATACGGTCAATAAGGAAACCGACTAAAAGTCGTCCGACCATAACCGAAATGCCCAAAACAGCAGCCAAGCCTCCCGCCTCGGTCGCCGTCATACCTGCGTCTTGCAAAAGTGGAATAAAAGCCGGCACCAAGCCCAAAACAGCCACCGAGACCAAAAAGAAAATTCCGGCAACCTTCCAAAACAACACTGTGCGTAAGGCATCACCGAGGGAAAGCCCTGTCTGCATCTGGGCGAAGGCCGCATCATCGGACCCATCATCATCAGGGGCATCGCGGATGAGCAAATAAACCACGGGCAGCGCCGCCATAACGATGAGAAACATAACGACATATCCGGCCCGCCAGCCATTTTCGGCCACAAAGGGCGTCATGAAGCGCGGCATCAGATAGGCCATAAACCCCGCAGAGGTCAGGCTAATGCCCAATGCCAGCCCGCGATATTTCACAAAAAACGCGTTGACCGCGCGGGTGAAGGCCAAAGCGGTGGAGGCCACACCAAACACCGCATAAGCAGCCGACAATGCGTAGAGCATCCATAAATCGCCCGTCATCTGGGTGAATCCCAAAAGCATAAAGCCATAGCCAAACAGTGAGATACAGGTCACGCGCCGGAGGCCATAGCGGTCAATCAGGCGTCCGGCAAATGTCGCCAGCAACATCAAAACCAGAACGGAGATAGATTGTTGGGCGCCGATTTCGGCACGCGTCCAGCCAAACTCCTCCTGCCACGGGCGCACCCATATGCCGGTGGAGTAATAGACCATCGAGGCGAGGTTCACCCCGATGCCGACAAAGGCGGC
>DKNW01000066.1 GCA_002469805.1 Rhodobiaceae bacterium UBA7378 | reverse complement strand
GCAAGTTTTTCGCCGACTCTGGCCGGGCATCACAAAGCTGGTGTGGTTCATGCCAAAATTAAACCTCTGAAAGAAGTGGTGGCGGAACGAAACGCAGAGAGCCAGAAAAAATTGCGCCTTGAGGAAAGAGCGCCAATAGCGACGCCGGGAAAAATCATCGTGGTTTATAAATTCAAATGCGCCGGCTTTGCGCGCCAGCAAGACGCGATGCGCGCGCTTGCCGCCATGATCCAGCATGAGCGCGAGGAAGCGCCGGTTACCTATGCGTCATCGCCTCTCATTTTCGAAGACGGTGACATGGGTGCTGTAGATCAGCACAAATCAATTGGGTCGTATAATGAAGCGGTAAAGTGGCAGGACGAGAATACGGTTTGGCAGGCGCACCTCAAAGATATCCTCAATTCGTGCGACATATCTCCCGACGACATTCAGACAACTGTCGCGCAAACACAATAAAATCAAGCTTTTTAGAACTGCGTATCCGCAATAGTTGTGCGGTGCAACAAACGGTCATGCCCGTCATAGCCGCCGGTGGCCGCGTGCAAGAGCGAACGATTATCCCACATAACCAACATATTGGCTGACCATTTATGCGAATAGGTAATGTCCTGCGCCGTTTGATAGCCATAAAGCTCGAGCAATAACGCGTCGCTCTCTTCCTTTTCCAATCCAGCGAAACGCTGAATATAGGCAAGCGAAGAATACAATGCCTTCTTGCCGGTTTCGCGATGCCTGCGCACCAGTGGGTGCTCGGTTTTTTCACGCGCTTTTTCGTTTGGAATGATTTTCATCGATCGCCCGCTATTCTGGTCGTCATCACCATATTTACCATCCGGCGCATAGCCTAATTCGGCAGAGTGAACCGCCACCAGCCCATCAACTTTGTCGCGCAATGCATCTGGCAGACGCTCATACGCAGCAACCTGATCAGCAAATAATGTATTGCCGCCTATTGGCGGAATGGTGATACCAAACAGGCAGGTGCCTGCCGGCGGCACGTCCAGAAAACTCCAATCGGAGTGAAAGCCTTCAGCAAAAATCGGTGTTGTTTCGTCGGCATTGCGCTGAATGGCAGCAATGTTTTCATGGCCCTCAATATGGCCGAAAAATGGGTCTTCGCCAAACGCACCGAAATAGACGGTAAAGCGCTCCAGATCCACATCGCTCATCGGCTGGTCTGGAAAGGCCAACACTTTGTTTTCAACCCATGCAGCACGAATTTCAGCCACCAAATCATCCGATAGCGCTTGGGTCAGATCGACCCCCGTCGCAATGGCACCGCATGAGGCACCTGTCTTCTCGATATTAAGGCCCATCTCGCCCTCCCGATCTGCCAACCGTGCCGATGCTTCTGGCAACGCGCAGGCCATTTACTTTTACCTAACTGTAATAAAAGTGAGCCGAAAACACGATTGTGTCAACGCCATAGCGTGACACAGCACCGAGGATGAAAGCCCGACATGTTGACCCGCACGGAGGCCTTGCTAGACTAACCCAATGTTAAGATTGTCAATGCGGATAGGGTTAGGACTGGCGCTTATTTTTGCCGGCGTGTTCTGGGCCGCCTACTTTTCGCCCCGGCCACCGCTAACCACAGATCCGGCTACGCTTGCGGGCGACGGCAGCACAGTGGATTATTGCGCCTTGCCAGTGCTCGATGGCACAGGCAAAACAGCGGCGGATATTCCAAAAGGCAATACACCAGGTTGCAGCTACAGCCATTTTCCTCTGCCGGTACTGGCTCAATGCACTGAGCCGCTCATTGCCGGTGCCGATGATATTCGCGGGTTGTGGCGCGGGGTGGAAGGCCGCCATACGGGTCATGTCGAACGTATTGAACAATGCGGCAGCCGAACGGTCGTGACGACATCAGGCATAATTCATGATTACGGCCCCAACAGTACGGCCGGGCTCAACACAAACGATACTGAGGGCAATGTTTTGTTCACGCTCGGCACACGCGAATACTGCCCTCGCACATCAGCCTCCATGATTTGGGAAGACGGTATTTTAAACTTTTACGCTTTTGGTTGGGGTCCCAAAGCCGTCAGACGCTACCGCGACGGCGCAGACCTCATATGGGAATATGTGGACGGTAGCACCACGCGCATGACGCGCCTGTGCACCTTGCCGGAAGACAATAAAAGCCCGCGCCCCAGAGGGCGGCGCATTGCATTATTTTAACGGATCAGGCTGTCGGTTTACTTGGTCGACCGGCTGACCAGTTCGCGCGGATCGGGAATTTTATCAAAATCGCCAGTGCTTTTCGCAAACATGTTTTCCGGCGACACAGATTCGAACTTGGCTTCCAAGTCATACGGGTCAGAGTAAAAGCCCAACACATAACCGCCCTTCGAATAACCGATCATTTTGCGCAAATCAGCGGGCAAATCTTTGGCGATATCCGGCGGACACGACAGATACTGGTTTTCTTCCTGCCGCAACCAGTTCAGGGCGTAATGCAAAAACAGCCCGATGCGGGTTTCATCAGCCGTTTGATTGGCGCCGCCACCATGCAACACCGTGCCGGTGTAAAATAACACCGAGCCTGGCTTCATTTCGGCATAGGCAATCTCGTCTGGCGTCGGCTCACGGTCTTTATCCCATAAATGCGAGCCGGGCACGATTTGCGTGGCACCATTTGCCTTTGTAAATTCGGTCACGGCCCATATCGTGCTCAAAAGCGGCTCGATTTTGCGCGGCAGATAGCCGCCCCATATGCCCCGGTCGCGGTGCAGAATTTGCGGCGTTTCACCTGGTCCGATACACACGGCAGATGTGAAGTGCAACTGATAATCATCACAATAGGGTGCAAGATATGTTTGCGCGGCCTGCGTCGCCATCGCATTGAGCGCCACCTCCCCGCAAGCTGGCGACCGGGCAACAAGCGCACCAATTCTTTTGGTTTTATAACCGGTAAATTCGTCGCGCCCGTGCGCGTCCGCGGCCAGAAAGGGCGCCAGTTCGGATTTAATGCTGGATAGCATGTCTGAAGACAAGACATCCTCAATAATGACGCCAGCATCTGCATGCAAAACGTCAATAATTTCATCTGTAGAAGCCGAAGCTTTTAAATATTTCAACGTAGCCATAATAAAACTGTATCAAAAAAAGCGACAAATGACAGCCCCTTGGCGCGCAGCGCATAAGAGGCGTGTTAGGGGCGCGTAATACATTGACACCAAATAAGTGTTATGGGATGTCCTGACTAATCGTGTTGGTCGTACCCCGTGGCTTTTGTATGCTTCGGCATCTAATATGTACGACGACAAATGATAGACGAAAAACCGAAGCGATAGGGGTGGCGGTGTGAGTATTCATCTGCATAAAGACGATCTTCCCGACGGGCTGACCTTTTCGGGGTCAATCGCCGTGGACACAGAAACGCTCGGCCTGAAAACGACCCGTGATCGTTTGTGCCTCGTTCAATTATCCGCCGGAGATGGCGATGTGCACATTGTGCAGTTTGAAGCGGATAAATATGACGCGCCAAACCTGAAAGCGCTGTTGTCCGACCGGACGGTTGTGAAAATTTTTCACTATGCGCGGTTCGATCTCGCCGCAATCGCCCAGTATCTCGGCGTTCACGCCGCCCCGCTTTGGTGTACGAAAATAGCTTCCAAGCTGGTGCGCACCTATACTGATCGGCACGGGCTTAAAGACTTGTGCCGCGAGCTGCTAGATGTTGACCTCTCGAAAGCACAGCAAAGCTCTGACTGGGCTGCGCGCGATCTATCCGACGCGCAGTTGAATTATGCTGCATCGGATGTACTGCATCTACATGCACTCAAAGATCGCCTTGAAATGATGCTCGACCGCGAGGGCCGCCGGCCCATGGCCGAAGCATGCTTTGATTTTGTGCTAGTCCGCTCGGCGATGGATCTGGCCGGCTTTGATGATTTGGATATTTTTTCGCACTAACCCATCACCTGAGCAAACTTTCGGGGAACGCGGCTGAAACGAGAAACATGAACCATAATCCCGAAATTCATTCGCGGCGGGTCGCTCAACTAAAGCTTGTTCTCCCCGGGCTCGCAATATTCCTGCTCATACTGCTGTTTCTTTTCAGTCGCTCGGGCGATGGAAATATTCAGCTGGCGATTTTTGACACAGTCGCCCCAGGCGACGGGCTAGTTTTGCGCGACCCGGTCATTCGCGGTAAAACTATTGATAATGTGCAGTATGAAATCTCGGCCGAGACCGCGCGCAGTAGCGATGCCGAGAAAGCCATTGTCGATTTACAAAACATCGCCGCCCGGTTTCTGCCCGTCAATGCGTCGCCCGGATCTAACATCACCGCCACAGCGGGCCAAATGGACAACACAACCGGCTTGATGGTCTTGCGCGACGGCGTGACCTATCGCAACGATGATGGTCTGGTGGTGGTGCTTATAGATTTGCATTACAACACGACTAATAGGTCTGGACATTCCGATAAACCAATTTCCGGCACGTCGCCGCAAGGCGATTTGGAAGCGACCGGTTTGGAGATTTCAAACGCGCCGGCTGCCTATATTTTTGAAAATGCGCGCCTGACGACTTATCCCGCACGCAATCGGGCGGGGCGGTGATGCCGAGGACATATTTTCACTGGCGTGGTTTCATGGGCCGGCGAACCCGGTCTTACCTTGTGCGGGGCGTGATGTTTCTGGCGCTACTAGGCAGCCCGGCCATGGCGCAAACCGGCGCGGTTTTTGCAACCGACGCCGACGCACCCATCTCGGCACAGGCCGCTAAAATGACCTT
>DKNW01000096.1:672-3084 GCA_002469805.1 Rhodobiaceae bacterium UBA7378 | reverse complement strand
CATTCAAATTCCAACCTCGCTGCTGGCCCAAGTCGATAGCAGCATTGGCGGCAAAACTGCGATTAATGCGGCGCAGGGCAAAAACCTGATCGGCGCATTTTATCAACCCGAGCTGGTGCTGGTTGATACCGATGTGCTGGCCACATTGCCAACGCGTGAATTGCGCGCAGGCTATGCCGAGATTGTGAAATATGGCGCGCTAGGTAATGCCGCGTTTTTCGATTGGCTCGTGCAAAATGGCGACAGCGTGCTGGCTGGCGATACGGCGGCGCAGACATATGCGATTGCCGAGAGTTGCCGCAGCAAAGCTGCGATTGTCGCACGTGATGAACGCGAAAGCGGCGAGCGTGCTCTGCTTAATTTGGGCCATACATTCGGCCATGCCTTTGAAGCTCTGACCGGCTACTCCAATGCCCTTCTGCACGGCGAAGCGGTCGCGCTTGGCATGGTGATGGCTTTTGATTTTTCCGTAGCCCGCGGGCACTGCGCTCCGCAAGACGCTGCACGCCTCCGTGCGCTGCTTGACGCCGCGACCCTGCCAATAAGCATGACGCGGATCGGCAACGGCAATTTCGGGGCTGATGCGCTGGTTAACGCCATGGCGCAAGACAAGAAAGTAAAGGCTGGCAAAATGCGGTTTGTGCTGGTGGAAGCCCTCGGCAAAAGCTTTTTAGCCGACGATGTAACCGCCGATGATCTGCGCGCCTTTTTGATCGCGCAGGGTGCATTGGCCCAGAGCGATGATGTGCGTCCCATGACGGGCCAAGAGGCGACCACCCAATGAGCAATAATGAATTGGGCTTATGGCTCACCGCTGGCATTATTTTCATCCTGCTCATTTTGTCAGCTTTTTTGTCAGGCTCCGAAACAGCCTTAACCGCCACCAGTCGCGCCCGCATGCTGCGCCTTCAGCAAGAAGGCTCGCGCCGCGCATATTGGGTCACCTACCTGCTTGACCAGCAAGAACGCCTGCTTGGGGCTATTTTGCTGGGCAATAATCTGGTGAATATTCTGGCATCCGTGCTAGCGACAAGCGTGTTTTTGCGTTTGTTCGGGGAAACCGGCGTTGTCTACGCCACCTTGCTCATGACAGTGCTTGTGGTTGTTTTTGCCGAGGTTCTACCGAAAACATATGCCATCCAAACCCCGGACACGACCGCGCTGCGCGCCGCTGGGCTGTTGCGTGTTCTGGTCGGCGTGCTAGCCCCGTTTACCAAACTTTTGCAGCTGATTTCGCGCACGACATTGCGGCTGGCCGGATTTACCGGCGCGAGCGCAGGTAGCTTACTGCCTGCACATGAAGAACTGCGCGGCGCAATTGATTTGCACCATAAAGAAGGTGGCGTGCGCAAACGCGACCGCGACATGCTGGGTGGCATTCTTGACCTAGGCGACACACATGTCGATGAAGTGATGGTGCATCGCAAATCCATGCTCATGATCGATGCCGATTTGCCGTCGACAGAAATTGTCCGCCAAGCCCTTGATAGCCCGTATACCCGCATTCCGCTCTGGTCTAATGAGCCGGAAAATATCATTGGCGTGCTGCACGCCAAAGACCTGTTGCGGGCACTGGCGGCAAGCACGAGCGGCATCGAAAATCTGGATCTACGCCAGCTTGCCACGCCGCCATGGTTTGTGCCGGAAACCACGCTCTTGATCGAACAGCTGAATGAATTTCGTACCCGAAAAGCCCATTTTGCACTTGTAGTTGATGAATATGGCGCGCTGATGGGTCTGGTGACGATGGAAGATATTCTAGAAGAGATTGTCGGTCATATTGATGACGAACATGACGAACCCGATCGCCCCATTCGCCGCCTAGCTGACGGGTCGCTAGAAGTGGCTGGCACGCTGAGCATTCGTGATCTGAACCGCGAGATGGGGTGGTCATTACCCGACACAGAAGCTACGAGCATTGCCGGATTGATTATTCACGAAGCGCGCGCCATTCCCGAGGAAGGCCAGACATTTGTCTTTCATGGGCTGCGCTTTCACATTCTGAGCCGCTTGCGTAACCAAATCTTGCAAATCAGCATCAGTCAGGTTTCTGGATCCGATACACCGTCTTAAAATATCAAAGAGCACACGCAGCGTGTTAGCTATCGCCATGTTCGGCTGGCGTGCGGGCGCGGATAGCCAACGCATGCACAGGCCCGGCCAGTTCTTCGGCCAGCGCATCCATGACGCTGCGTTGCCGCTGCAACCGCGACAAGCCGTCAAAAGCGTTGGCAACCACCACTACACGAAAATGCGTTTCGCCTTCGGGTCGTGCGCCCGAATGCCCCGCATGCAGGTGCGATTCGTCAATAATTTCGAGATGCGCTGGCGCAAATGCGGCGCGCAGTTTTTCTTCGATTATGCCAGCCGTTTGCGTCATTGCCATCTCCCTACCATTTCAGCGTGATCCCG
>DKNW01000096.1:0-355 GCA_002469805.1 Rhodobiaceae bacterium UBA7378 | reverse complement strand
TCAGCGTGATCCCGCATTTGTGTTTTGTCCAATCCGTATTATATCACGTTGGTCCCTCAACACACGTGCTTGCGACATTAGTTGCGCTGGCTTTTGAAGGCCCGCGCTGGCAGACTAACATGATGAATTTGAAGTCTAAATATTTCGACATGATCCGCGCCGAACGACGCCGGGAAACCGTCGCCGACCATACACCGCGTTGCGACTGGCCCGATTGCTCGGACGCTGCGCCGCATCCGGCCCCTGCCGGGCCGCGCGAAGCCGGGCGCCGGCATTTTTGCCGTGAGCACATTACGCGGTATAATATGAGCTATGACTTCTTCGAAGGCATGAGCGCGGAAGATGTCGAGCAATA
>DKNW01000016.1:4450-12979 GCA_002469805.1 Rhodobiaceae bacterium UBA7378 | reverse complement strand
GTCTTTTTGACACCAAGCAGGGCATAATAGTCCTCTTTTGCCATGCGGCGGCTCCTGATACTTGCGCGGTTAAGATGCTTTTTTGTCGTCGGAATCGTCTTCTGGCACTTCCTCGAAATCGGCGTCGACGATGTTTTCCTCGTCTTGAGCATCCTCCGCAGCCGCAGCTTCTCCGGCAGCTTCCTGCTGGGCTTTGTAAACCGCTTCGCCAATTTTCATCGCGGCTTGCGTGAGCGCTTGCGCTTTGGCTTCGATATCGGCTTTGTCGTCGCCCTCGAGCGCAGTGCGCAGTTCGGCAATAGCGGTTTCTGCCGCCGCGCGATCATCGGCTTCGACGGTTTCTTCGTTTTCAGAGATTGATTTTTCCGTCGCGTGGATCAGGCTTTCTGCATTATTGCGCACCTCCACACTTTCGCGGCGTTCTTTATCGGCTTCGGCATTTGCTTCGGCATCCTTGACCATCTGCTCGATATCGTCATCGGACAGTCCACCGGACGCCTCGATGCGGATTGTCTGTTCTTTGCCGGTTGCCTTGTCGGTCGCTGACACGCTCACAATGCCGTTTGCATCAATGTCAAAGGCGACCTCGATTTGCGGTACGCCGCGCGGTGCAGGCGGAATGCCCTCAAGGTTGAACTGCCCAAGGTTTTTGTTGTCAGACGCCATTTCGCGTTCGCCCTGACACACGCTAATTGTCACCGCACCTTGATTATCATCAGCGGTTGAGAATACTTGCGATTTCTTGGTCGGGATGGTGGTGTTGCGGTCGATCAGGCGGGTGAAAACCCCGCCCAGTGTTTCAATGCCAAGCGAAAGCGGGGTTACGTCCAGCAACAAAACATCTTTAACATCGCCCTGTAACACACCGGCTTGAATGGCGGCGCCCATGGCAACCACTTCGTCGGGGTTCACACTCATATTCGGCTCTTTGCCGAAAACGTCTTTGACGAAATCGCGGATGCGCGGCATGCGCGTTTGTCCGCCGACGAGCACGATCTCGTCAATCTCGCTGGCCGCCATGCCTGCATCTTTCATGGCGTCTTCGCACGGTTTGCGGGTGCGTTGCACCAGCTCTTCAACCATGGCCTCGAATGTGGCGCGCGTCAGCTTGAGGTTCAGGTGTTTCGGGCCAGAGGCATCGGCTGTAATAAATGGCAGGTTTACTTCTGTCTGGCTCGATGATGACAGCTCAATTTTGGCTTTCTCAGCGGCTTCTTTCAGGCGCTGAAGCGCGAGCTTATCGCCGCGCAGGTCGATGCCGTTTTCCTTTTGAAATTCCTCTGCCAAATGGTCCACCAACGATATATCAAAATCCTCACCACCGAGGAATGTGTCGCCATTGGTTGATTTCACTTCAAATACGCCGTCACCGATTTCCAGTATCGATACATCAAACGTCCCGCCGCCAAGGTCGTAAACTGCGATTGTCTGTCCGTCGTTTTTGTCCAGGCCATAGGCCAGTGACGCCGCCGTCGGTTCGTTGATAATGCGCAAGACTTCCAGACCGGCAATTTTACCGGCATCCTTGGTGGCTTGACGCTGGGCGTCGTTAAAATAAGCCGGCACAGTGATAACGGCCTGCTCCACCTTTTCACCAAGATAGCTTTCGGCTGTCTCCTTCATTTTTTGCAAAATAAAAGCCGAGATTTGCGATGGCGAGTATTTTTCGCCAGCGGCGTTCACCCAGGCATCGCCATTATCAGCGGCGACAATGTCGTAAGGCACCATGTCGATATCTTTTTTGGTGGCCGGGTCGTTAAATGTGCGCCCGATCAGCCGTTTGATAGCGAATAGCGTGTTGATCGGATTGGTGACGGCTTGGCGTTTGGCCGGCTGCCCGACAAGGCGCTCGCTTTCGTCGGTAAACGCAACCATGGACGGCGTGGTGCGTGCGCCCTCAGCGTTCTCGATAACTTTTGGCGTGCTTCCATCCATGACAGATACGCATGAATTGGTTGTGCCGAGGTCAATCCCGATTACCTTACCCATTGTGAGCTTCTCCTGCTAATTCCTCTCAGAAACATAACGTTCGGTGTGGTGGGCGCGCTATGCGGGCCGCTTTCCAACCCCGATTACAGGTTTATATAGGTAGCAAGCGGCAAGGCTACAAGGTTGAAGGTGTAATAATCATGCACGACAATAAGGTTACCGATGTGCTGGGGGCTGGCACGCACTATTACCCGGAATATTGGTCTGGCGATGCGCAGGACGCTGTTTTGGCTGATTTAAGTCGCATTATCGCTGCCGCGCCGCTGTTTGTGCCGCGTATGCCGCGCACAGGTCAGCCTTGGTCAATCACGATGACCAATGCCGGCGCGTTGGGTTGGGTGTCGGATCGCGAGGGTTATCGCTATCAGCCCCATCACCCTGAAACTGGCGCGGCTTGGCCACAAATACCAGATGCTTTGCTGGCTTTGTGGGATGATGTGACCGGGTATCGCGCACCGCCAGAGTGTTGTCTGATAAATTATTATGCCGCACCCAAAGCTAAAATGGGCCTGCATCAGGACCGCGATGAAACTGCGCTCGATGCGCCGGTTGTGTCGGTGTCATTAGGCGATACCGCGGTGTTTCGGATGGGCGGCCCGCAACGGCGCGGGTCGACGCGGTCCATGCGGTTGCATAGCGGCGATGTATTTGTGTTTGGTGGGCCGTCGCGCCTGTATTTTCATGGCATTGATCGGGTATTGCACGGCTCATCGCAACGCCTGGGCACGGTCGCGCCATTTCATGAAGGTGGCCGAATAAATTTAACCTTACGGCGCGTTAATCCGCCAGATAACCGCTAATTTTAGCCGTCTTTGGCAATCCCCACCTTGGCTGGGCGCAAGAGGCGTTCATCCATCACATAGCCAGTTTCGACAACTTCGATAATCGTACCAGCAGGCTGGCCGGTGCCTGGCGCTTCGAACATGGCTTCGTGCACATTCGGGTCAAATTTTTCGCCCATAGGTGTCACTGGCGTGACCTTATGGCGGCCAAGGCTCGCAAGCAGGTCGCGCTCGGTCGCTGCGATGCCTTCAAGCAGAGACTTCGCGCCATCGGGCAGCGTTTCGCTCTCAATATCGGCGACGGCACTCAGCGCGCGTTGTAAATTATCGGCAACGCCCAGCATATCGCGGGCGAAGCTGGCTGCGCCATATTTCAGCGCTTCGGCGCGGTCGCGGTCAGCGCGGCGTCGGGTGTTTTCCAGTTCGGCAAGCGCGCGTAACAGTTGATCATTTGTTTCGGCCAGACGGTCTTCCAGTGACGGCTCAACGGGCGCTTCAGCTTGAAATGTTTCGCTTTCCGCTGGCGCGCCTTCAATCGGCTCGCTTCCAATTGGTTCGCCTTCAGTTGGTTCTGGCGCGTCGCCCATATCTTCAGCAGGCGCATCCCCCCCTGCATCAATTTCCGTTTCGGCTGCGGGGGTTTTTTCGTCTTCGGTGATTTTATCTTTATCGGTCATGGTGTCTTCCTAGTCTGGTTTTTACCTTGCGGTCAACTGAGCAATTTGGTGACCACGTGGGCAGTATGGTCAACCAAGGGAATGAGGCGGGCATAATTGCTGCGCGTTGGTGCAATAACGCCTAAAACGCCAACAATATGGCTTTCGCTATTACGATACGAGCTGATGATGAGCGACGAACCTGACAGCGAGAAAAGTGGCGTTTCGGAGCCGATAAAAATGCGCACGCCCTCCCCGCCCTCGGCCTCGGACAACAGGCTGATTAATTCTTCCTTGCGCTCAAGGTCGTCGAATAAAAGGCGAACACGCTCAAGATCTTCCATGGCTTCAATATTGTTGAGCAAATGGGCTTCGCCGCGCACGATGAGCGATTTTGACAGCGCATCCGGCGTCGGACTGCTAACCGGCTGGGCGTCGCGCCCGGTCCATGAAGCAAGGCCGGCAGCAACAATTTGCGCGGTTAGCTCTCCCAACTCTTTGCGCAAATTTTCAAGCTCTGCTTGAGCCTCGTGACGCAACTGCCCAAGCGTGCGCCCCTTTAGCCGGGCATTCAGATAATTGCTAACCTCCGTCAAGGTGGACGGCAGGAGGTCGCGGGGCTTGGGCATTACGCGGTTTTCAACTTGGTTGGCTTCATCCACCAAAATGACAAGGATCTGAGTGTCTGAAATTGGCGTGAACTCAATATGCTTGATGATCGGATCGGTGCTGGGCGACACAACAAGGCCCGCGCATTGGCTTAGCCCCGACAGGCTCTCAACGGCCTGACGTAATAATTGCTCGGCCCCTAAATCTGACTGTGTATCGGGCGCGATGATTTCGCGTTCTGCTGCGGTAAGCTCACTCACCTGCAAGAGACCGTCGATAAAAAGTCGCAGACCGCTTTGCGTCGGCAGGCGCCCTGCCGAAACATGCGGTGCATACAAAAGGCCAGAGTGTTCCAACTCGGCCATCGTCGCACGGATCGATGCCGGCGACAGCTGTGGCTCCAGCACTTCAGATAGCAGGCGCGAACCAACTGGCGCGCCGGTTTCCAAATAGCTTTCCACGATCTGCCGGAAAATCAGACGCGCGCGTTCACTCAAAGAAGCAATATTGCTCATACCTTCTATTTAAGTAGCCAAGGGCCGCTTGTGAAGCCTTTGTGGACACGCTAAACATGAGCCAAACAGCAGAGGATAATTTTCATGAGTTTTTCACGCCCTTCGGGTCGCGCAGCCGATGCCATGCGCCCTGTCACTTTGACTCGCAATGTTTCCAAGCATGCCGAAGGCTCGTGCCTCGTCAAATTTGGTGACACACATGTTTTGTGCACCGCCAGCCTAGAAGAGCGGGTGCCACCATGGTTGCGCGGCAAAGGCCAAGGCTGGGTCACAGCCGAATATGGCATGTTGCCCCGCGCGACGGGCGACCGGATGCGCCGCGAGGCAAGCGCCGGCAAGCAGTCGGGCCGAACGCAGGAAATTCAACGCTTGATTGGGCGCAGCTTGCGGGCGGTTGTTGACATGACAGCGCTAGGCGAGCACCAGATCAGCCTTGACTGCGATGTCATTCAGGCAGATGGCGGCACTCGCACGGCGTCGATTACCGGCGCGTGGGTAGCGTTGCATGATTGTATCGAAACCATGCGCGCACGTGGGCTGGTCTCCGGGGCTGTGCTGACTGACAATGTGGCCGCAATCTCATGCGGTATTTATGACGGCGTGCCGGTGTCTGATCTTGATTATGATGAAGACAGCACGGCGGATACGGATGCGAATTTTGTGCTGACAGGCACAGGAGACATTGTTGAAATTCAAGCAACTGCTGAAGGCGCGGCGTTTGACGAGGCCGCATTTATGGAGCTGATGCGTTTGGCGCGCCAGAGCATTGGCGCCCTGGTTACCCAGCAGAATGAGGCTGTCGCCCGATGAGTGCCAGGCGCCGCCAATTTGATGCCGATGAGATTATTGTTGCCAGTCATAATACGGGCAAAATTTCAGAGATCGGCGACCTGCTGGCTCCGTATGGGGTTCAATCTGTCGGGGCTGACGCGCTGGGTTTGCCCGAGCCGGAAGAAACCGGTGCTGACTTTATTGCCAATGCCGAATTGAAAGCGCACGCCGCGGCAAGGGCGACCGGGCGTCCAGCACTGGCTGATGATAGCGGTTTGGCGGTGGATGCGCTCGACGGGGCGCCGGGCATTTATTCGGCGCGTTGGGCGCAAAAACCCGATGGTACGCGTGACTTCGATTTTGCCATGCACAAAATTGAGATGGCGCTGGGGCAAAAACCCGATGCACCCCGCACGGCCCATTTCATTTGCGCGTTAAGTTTAGCGTGGCCCGATGGCCATGCTGAAAGTTTCGAGGGGCGTGTTGATGGTACACTCGTGTGGCCGATGCGCGGCAAAAACGGCTTCGGATACGACCCGATTTTTCTACCGCTGGGCGGCGATCTGACATTCGGTGAAATGGCACCCGATACCAAGCACGCGATTTCGCATCGGGCCGACGCGTTTGCCCAGCTTGTCGCCGGGTGCTTTAGTGGCTGAGAGCGTTCCGCTCGGTGTTTATGTTCACTGGCCGTTTTGCGCGGCCATTTGCCCCTATTGTGATTTCAATGTGCACCTCGCGCGCGACACGCAAGGGGCCGACTGGCGTGCGGGCTATCTACGCGCGCTGAGCCATGCACAAGGGATGCGTGCTGACGGGCCCGTCGAGACGATTTTCTTTGGCGGTGGCACGCCCTCGCTTATGGCACCCGAATTGGTGGCTGATATATTGGCAGATATCGATCGCCGCTGGGGGCTGGCGGCCAATGCCGAGATATCGCTTGAGGCAAATCCTGTATCGGCTCCTGAAAATCAGTTAAAAGCCCTGAAAGTGGCAGGCATTACCCGCCTCTCATTGGGCGTGCAGGCGCTAGATGCTGCAGCTCTTAAATTTTTGGGGCGCACACATTCGGTGGCGCAGGCGCAAGAGGCTTTTGCCGTGGCGTCGAGCATTTTTGAACACGTGTCACTGGATTTGATTTATGCGCGCCCGACCCAGACGCTGGCAGATTGGCGGCGCGAATTACAGGGTGTGCTGGCCATGGCACCAGCGCATGTGTCGCTATACCAGCTGACTATTGAACCGGAGACGCCGTTTTTCAGACGTCACGAAGCTGGCAAGTTTGCCATGCCGGAGGATACGCTTGCCGCTGACATGTATGAGGTAACACAAGAATTATGCGACGCGGCGGGTCTGCCAGCTTACGAAGTTTCCAATCATGCGCGCGCGGGCCATGCCTGCCGCCACAATATTGCAACGTGGCAGGGTGGCGATTATCTGGGCATCGGCCCCGGGGCGCATGGCCGCGTGACAACCGAGACAGGCCGCGTGGCGACTTTTGCTCGAACCAAGCCGGCCGATTGGCTTGCCAGCCTTGCCAATGGTGGCGATGGCTTCCAGGAAAAGCGCCCGCTGACGGATTATGATCTTCACGCCGAGGCGCTGTTATTGGGCTTGCGCCTTGTCGAGGGCTTGCCCATGTCGCGGCTTGCGGCGCTGGGCGTGCCGCTGGATATGGGTCGCATTGCCATGCTGAGGGACGATGGCTTGCTTGCGCGCGATGTGCAAGTTCTTGCCGTAACGCCTGCCGGACGCCTCGTGCTGGACCAGATTACTGGCGCGGTGCTGGCGGGTTAGCGTTCGTACTAAATGGCACGGCGTTTTGTGACGGGTCGCCTTGCCCGGGCATCATCATATCTTCGGGCGCGGCGCGGCGTTGGTTTTGCAAGCTGGCCGCCAATGCCAAGGCAGCCTGCATGCGCCGGTCGCGTTCAACGAAGCTGGTCGGTGCCGGGCTGATTAACACAGTCTTCTTGCGTTGGATTTCGTGGACGGCCAGCCCGCGCTCGGCCAATCCGTCCGGGGTCAGGCGCAAAATGCCATCAATGCCGACAAAGCCATTGGGATCAGTCAGCGATTCCAGCCGGAACGGATCACGCCCATGAACGGCAGATAGCCGGGCTGCCAGACCTACCGCATCATAAGCGATACTGGCAAGGCGTGCCGGTCGGGTTTGGAAATTCGCTGTGTAATGATCGGAAAATTTGCGCCATAGCTGCATGTCTGGTGCGGCATACCAGCCGCCATGTAAAGGTGGCTCCTGACCAAGCTTGGGGTCGTCCCACAGGCCGGTGCCAACGAATTTTACCCGCCGCGGATCAACGTCGAAATAAGGCAATAACGGTGCTAGATTGCGCAGAGCAAGCCCGCCTTCAGGCATGAATACAGCGTCATAGGGAATTTCCCCCAGCGTCTCGACGCGTTTGAGCGTCTCGTATTTCGACACAAGCTCAGGCGCCGTATCGCGAATAGCCTCGAATAATTTTTCACTCGGCGTGTCTGGCGGTGCGAGCAAAGCGGCTTCCTGCTCAAGGCGGGCCATCTCATCGCTATGTGCGTTGCGCCGTGTTTCATACTGCGCGAGGCGCTTTACAGGCTCGAACATGCCCGGCGCATCGGGCGGATAAATTTCCACCTGCACCAGTTCCCCGCCATAGCGCGATATACGCTCGCTCAGCGTCTGGCCGAGGCGTGTGCCATATGTGCCTTCGGGCAAGAGCGCACCAAAGCGGGTCAGTCCCTGCCCGATGGTTTGCGCAACGGCGCGATCAATATTGTCTTCGGGAATGAAGCCTAAAAGCCAGATATTTCTGCTGGCCACAGAGCGGTCGTTTGAGAGTGCCAAAGCCGGGACATTTGTATTTGCCAGAACGGGCGCAATGGCCTGTACAGATGTTGCAAAAAGTGGCCCGATAATAATGTCCGTGCCAGACACGAGGGCCGCGCGCGCTGCCATTTGTGCGCCAGCCGGCGTGCCTTTAGTATCTTTGACCTGAAGCAGAAGGTCGCTGCGCCCGACATCAAATAAGGCAAGTTGTGCAGCCTGCAAAAGCGCTTCGGCTAGAGCACGCACATCGTCATTGGCGCTACCCAGCGGCAAGAGCAGTGATATGGTTATGGCTCCTGCTGGCCGCGGTGGAACATTAAAACTTTGCGCATCTAAAACCGTTGCTAACCCTGCTCCAAGCCCTGTATCAAGCCCTGTAT